>NZ_JBFWIR010000008.1:0-55200 GCF_050255895.1 Parachlamydia sp. | reverse complement strand
ATTACATGGAAACACCCTAGTTGTATTTTGCAGGGGGACAATTCGATTGGAGAGTTTTACTCTGTCGCTCTCACAAATGGGAAAATGCAAGCAGATACAGGAACTAAGATGATTCACTTGGGCAAAAACACAAGCTCAACCATTATTTCCAAAGGGATCTCCGCAGATTCATCACATAATAGTTATCGAGGTCTTGTAAAGGTAGCCCCCCGCGCTGAGGGAGCCCGGAACTACACCCAATGCGATTCCATGCTTGTCGGTGATCAATGCACGGCTAATACCTTCCCTTACATTGAAGTAGGCAATTCTACAGGATCTGTAGAGCACGAAGCTTCCACTTCTAAATTAAACGAAGAGCAGCTATTTTACTTTAGACAACGAGGCATTTCGCAAGAAGATGCAATCAGCATGATTGTAAACGGTTTTTGCAAGGATGTGATCCGAGAGCTTCCCCTCGAGTTTGCCGTTGAAGCTCAAAAATTATTAACTCTCAAACTTGAAAATTCCGTGGGATAAAGATTTAGGACTTATCATGATTAAAATCATCAATTTACATGCTTCTGTTGAAGGAAAACCGATTCTAAAAGGACTCAACCTCACCGTTCATCCTGGAGAAATCCATGCCATCATGGGACCTAACGGGGCCGGGAAATCCACCCTAGCAAAAGTCTTGGCTGGCCACCCTGCTTATGAAGTGACCGAAGGACAAATCCTTTTTAATGATCAAGATGTCTTGGAACTAGAACCTGAAGAGAGAGCGCATCTGGGTTTATTCATGAGCTTTCAATATCCGGTGGAAATTTCAGGCGTGAGCAACATCCAATTTTTGCATACCGCTTACAATGCTAATCGAAAAGCTAAAAATGAACCGACTCTTTCTTTAGAAGAATTTGATCAGCTTCTCGATGAAAAAATGAAGCTCATGGAAATCAAGCCAGAATTCAAAGAACGAAGCTTAAATGAAGGCTTTTCTGGTGGAGAGAAAAAGAGAAACGAAATCTTACAAATGGCCATTTTAACTCCCAAACTCGCCATTTTGGATGAAACAGATTCGGGCCTAGACATCGATGCAATGCGAATTGTGGCACGCGGTGTCAACCAGCTGATGACTCCTGAGACTGAAATCATCTTAATCACGCACTATCAAAGACTTTTGGATTACATTAAACCAACTTATGTCCATGTGATGTTAGAGGGCAAAATTGTGCAATCTGGAGGACCCGAGCTTGCACTTGAATTAGAAAGTAAAGGATATGATTGGCTCATAGAATCGCCACAAGGAGCGTCGGAATGATGACTCTTTCTCAATCAAACCAAGAATCTTTTCACTCTTCTCTCGAAGAAGCATTTCGCAATGTGGCAGGTGACCCCCTCTTAAAAAAAATCCGTCAAAAAGCGTGGGATCATTTTTTAGAGCTGGGACTCCCGACTCCAAGAAACGATGTTTTTCGCTACGTCCCCCTGCGAAAACTTTTTGCACATACTTATGCAACTGCACTAACACCAGCGCTTGACAAAGCCAAAATTGCTGATTTTATTGCCCCTGAATGTACCCATTCTGTGCTCGTTTTTGTAAATGGCTATTACGTCCCCAGCTTATCTGATATCTCGGGCTTACCAACCAAAGTGGTCGTCACCCCCCTTGAACAGGCAGTTCGCTCATTTGGTGCATTTTTGACCAACCAGTGGGGCAAAACGTTGATGGAAGAGACGGATCCTTTTGCAACCTTAAACGCGGCTATACATACAGATGGAATTTTTGTGTATATTCCCCCTCGTTTACAAGTTGAAAAACCAATACAGATTTTAGAAATCATGGATACAGAAGTTCCTTTCATGTCCATGCCTCGCCTCCACTTTTTTGTGGGTGCACAATCCGAGCTAAACGTTCTTTCCACACTAGGTTCGTTATCTGGCAGCACATATTGGGTGAATCAGGTCGCCGATTTTTCCATCGAAGAACAGGCTCATGTACGTTATACACAAACCTCTTATCCACTTCCCCCTGAATGCTGGCAAATGACTTCGACACGAGCTTATCTCAAAAAAAACAGCACATTCCTCGCCGTTCATGCGACAGAAGGCAGCACAACTGCTCGACACGACTACCGTGTGGTATTAAATGGCGAAAACGCCCATGCAGAACTAAATGGCGCCTGGACATTGGATGAGAAGCGAGAAGCGCATACGCACGTTCTGGTGGATCATCAAAGCCCGAATTGTCAATCTTTGCAGCTTTTCAAAGGGATCTTAAATGGCTCTAGTCATTCTAGCTTTGAAGGTAAAATTTTGGTTCGACAAGCTGCTCAAAAGACAAATGCTTTTCAATTGAATAACAACATTATTTTGAGCGATACAGCCAGAGCCGAAAGCAAACCAAACCTAGAAATCTTTGCAGATGATGTCAAAGCGTCGCACGGAGCCACAGTGGGGCAATTGGACAAAGAGCAGCTCTTCTATTTAAAAACGCGTGGTTGTCCCCCTGTGGATGCAAAGCGCTTATTGGTCGATGGTTTTGCCCAAGAAGTGTATAATAAAATCTCTATCCCCTCAGTTCGTCAACATTTAGCCCAGCGCATGCAAAATTATTTATAAGCGGAGGTGAATATGAGCCACTCAAAAAAGCATAAAACAGTTTCCGATTATCGATCCGATTTTCCCATGCTTTCCAAAACCATGCATGGGAAGCCACTCGTCTATTTTGATACAGCGGCAACTGCGCAAAAGCCTCAAGCTGTGATTGATTGCATGACCCATTTTTATGAAGATAGCTACGGCACCGTGCATCGCGCTATCTATGAGCTTGCAGCCCACTCAACCTATCTCTATCAAGCGGCACGTCTCAAAGCCATGCATTTTCTAAATGCAAAAAGGCCTGAAGAGATTATTTTTACACGCGGAACAACAGAGTCAATTAATTTAGTGGCTCATTCCTTCGGCAAGGCATTTATTCATGCAGGCGATGAAATCATTATTTCTGAAATTGAACACCATTCCAATATTGTTCCCTGGCAAATGCTTTGTGAAGATCGAGGAGCCACTCTTAAAGTCATTCCAGTTAATGACCGCGGCGAACTGATGATGGATGTCTATCGAGAACTGCTCAATGAAAAAACGAAGCTAGTTGCGATTGGCCACATTTCAAACGCTTTAGGAACTTTGCACCCCATTAAACAAATCGTTGACCTTGCCCACGATGTGGGAGCTAAAGTCTTGGTGGATGGTGCGCAGGCCGCTCCCCATATGGCAATTGATGTGCAAGCCCTAGATGTCGATTTTTACGTTTTTTCTGGTCACAAAGCTTACGGCCCTACGGGCATTGGAATTTTGTATGGGAAAGAAGTCCTCCTAGAAAAAATGCCTCCTTATCAAGGTGGCGGAGACATGATAGATACCGTGACGTTTACTAAGACAACATATAATACGCTTCCCCTCAAATTTGAAGCTGGCACACCGATGATAACCGAAGCAATCGGATTAGGCGCAGCGATTGACTACATAATAGGAATCGGACGAGAAGAGATCAAAACCTGGGAACACGAACTTCTAGACTATGCGACGAAACTGTGGTCTGAAATTCCCGGATTTAAAATCATTGGGACTGCCGCAGAAAAAGGAGCGATTATTAGCTTTTGCATGGAAGGGATCCATCCTTTGGACGTCGGCACTATGCTTGATTTAAAAGGAATCGCGATTCGGACTGGCCATCATTGCGCCCAGCCTGCAATGAGACGCTTTCATGTCCCAGGAACAGCCAGAGCTTCCTTTGGACTCTACAACACAAAAGAAGAAATCGAGGCTTTTGCGGAAGCCCTACAAGAAATTGCAGTTCTTTTTCACTAAAGGGTCCTTATGCGTGTTTTACTAGAAAAAGCTTGCGAATTGCTTTCTCAAGGAGAGGTTGTTGCGCTCCCCACAGAAACCGTATATGGTCTTGCAGCGTCTTTGCGCCATCCAAACGCTATTGAAAACATCTTTGCCTTAAAAAATCGCCCTGCGAATAATCCTTTAATTATTCACGTATCGCATTACGAACAAATATATCCTTATGCACAGTCGATACCTCCTTATTTTGTGAAACTTGCCCAGCATTTTTGGCCAGGTCCGTTAACATTGGTGCTCCCTATTCAACCGGCAACTATCCCAAATACGGTTAGAGCTGGCCTTACAACTGCCGCTTTTCGTATTCCCCAGCATCCACTATCACAAGCTGTGATCAAGCAGGTAGGCCCTGTTGTCATGCCTTCTGCAAATTTGTCTGGCAGACCTTCTGCGACACAAGCTAGCCGTGTAGAAGAGGATTTTGGAACTGCTTTTCCTGTGTTAGATGGGGGTGGGTGCACATGTGGATTGGAGTCTACCATTTTATATTTCATTGATAACCAATGGGAAATTGTGCGTTTAGGATCTTTAGCTCCCGAACAATTTCAACCTATTCTGGGTTATCAACCTGTGATTCGACAAGAGACGAATCAAGCCAAACCTCTATGTCCTGGACAATTGTACAGACACTATGCCCCTCAGGCTAAGTTACTATTGGATAATAAAGCATCTCCTGAATCGATTGGCTACGTTTTAGGATTTTCTGATCGGCAATACCCGAATTGCAAAATTTTTTCCTTGGGTAAATCAGACAATCCGGAACAAGTTGCCGAAAACCTTTACGATACGTTACGATCGTTGGATGATGCTAAAATTCAGTGCATATGGGTGGATAGTGACTTTCCACAAAAAGGGTTATGGCTTACAATTTCTGAGCGTTTAAAAAGAGCGAGCTACCCCTCTTCCATCATTTAACAATTTGCAAAAAAAATAGGCCCATCCTAAATTGAAATTTAGAAAAGCCCTCCTTGGAAAAGCAATTTCCGAGGAAATCACGAAGTGTGTTGCACTTATAGCTCTCATCTCTGTGTTTATTACTGCATTTAATACCAAACAAGTGAGTAGACATCATGTTTGATAAATTCACCAACCGCGCTAAGCAAGTGATCAAGTTAGCAAAAAAAGAAGCTCAGCGGTTAAATCATAACTATTTAGGTACAGAGCATGTCTTGCTAGGGCTTCTTAAGCTAGGCCAAGGAGTTGCCGTCAACGTCTTGCGCAATCTAAACATCGATTTTGAAACCGTTCGCGCAGAAGTAGAAAAACTAGTGGGATATGGCCCTGAAATTCAAGTCTATGGCGATCCCGCCTTAACAGGAAAAGTTAAAAAAGTATTCGAGTATGCTAACGAGGAAGCCGCCAATTTAAATCACAATTATGTCGGCACCGAGCACCTTCTCTTAGGCTTGCTTAGACAAACAGATGGGGTTGCAGCTCAAGTCCTAGAAAACCTTAACGTTAACTTGAAAGAAGTGCGTAAAGAAGTTCTAAAAGAGCTTGAAACCTTCAATCTTCAGCTACCTCCGATTGGAACAAGTGGTGGCACGCAAGAACCTTCACAGTCTCGCCCATCGGCTTCGGCGAATCCAAAACCGTTCGAGAAGCCGACAGGAAGTACAGGAAATTCGACAGATAAAATGCCAGCACTCCGTGCATATGGACATGATTTAACAGAAATGTCGCGCGAAGGGAAAATGGACCCTGTGATAGGCCGTCGTGAAGAGGTTGAACGTTTAATCTTGATTTTATGTCGCCGACGCAAAAACAACCCCGTGTTAGTGGGTGAAGCCGGTGTGGGTAAAACCGCGATTGTGGAAGGATTAGCGCAAGCGATAGTCAAAGGGGAAGTTCCAGACAATTTGCGTAAGAAAAAGCTAATTACTCTCGACCTTGCCCTCATGATTGCGGGAACGAAATACCGAGGACAATTTGAAGAGCGCATTAAAGCTGTCATGGAAGAAATCAAGAAAAACGGCAACGTCCTTCTCTTTATTGACGAATTGCACACGATTGTGGGAGCAGGTGCTGCAGAAGGTGCTATCGATGCATCTAATATCTTAAAACCCGCGCTTTCACGTGGTGAATTGCAGTGTATTGGTGCAACCACTGTTGATGAATACCGCAAGCACATTGAAAAAGATGCTGCTCTAGAGCGCCGCTTTCAAAAGATTATCATTCAACCTCCAAGTGTGGATGAAACCATTCAGATTTTGACGGGACTCAAAAGCAAATATGAAGAGCACCACAAGTGTATCTACACCGAACAAGCCCTACATGCCGCAGCTATTTTGTCAGACCGCTATATCCACGGACGTTTCCTCCCCGATAAAGCGATTGACTTGATTGATGAAGCAGGCGCTAAAATGCGCATTTCGATGATGAATCAACCTCAGGATATCAGCAAGTTCGAGACAGAAATTGAAGATATTCGCCTTGGAAAAGAAGAGGCCATTGGCAAGCAAGAATATGAAAAAGCTGCAAAATTGCGCGATAAAGAGAAAACATTAAGAGAGCAACTTCAACAGCTTAGAGCACAGTGGGAAATCAATAAAGAAGAGCATGAAGTGGTGGTCGAAGACGAGGACATTGCGAATGTCGTGGCCCGTCAGACTGGAATCCCTATTAATCGACTCACAGAAGGCGAAACACAAAAAGTGCTCAAAATGGAAGAAATCTTACGCAATAGCATTATTGGTCAAGATGAAGCCATTAGAACAGTCAGCAGAGCCATTAGACGTAGCCGTGCCGACATTAAAGATCCAAATCGCCCCATTGGTGCCTTTATGTTCCTTGGGCCTACAGGTGTTGGAAAAACCTTATTAGCGCGATTGTTGGCTATTCATCTTTTTGGCGGAGAAGATGCGCTCATTCAGGTGGACATGTCTGAATATATGGAAAAATTTGCAGTCAGCCGCATGACAGGTTCTCCTCCCGGATATGTGGGACATGAAGAAGGTGGCCAGCTCACAGAACAAGTTAGACAACGCCCTTATTCTGTCGTGCTTTTCGATGAGATTGAAAAGGCGCACCCAGATGTGATGGACTTGCTCCTGCAAATTTTGGAAGAAGGGCGCCTTTCAGACTCCTTTGGACGCAAAGTTGACTTCCGTAATACCATCATTATCATGACTTCTAACTTGGGTGCCGACCTAATTAAGAAGAGCACAGAAGTAGGCTTTGGCGCAATGGAAGGCTCCATGGATTATGCACATATTAAAGAGAAAATTGAAAAAGCGACCAAGAAACACTTTAAGCCAGAGTTCTTAAACCGTTTGAATGACATGGTCATTTTCCATCCACTCAAGCGCGAAGCTCTCTTACAAGTGATTGAACTGGAAATTGTCAAAGTGCAGAAGAGACTTGCACGTCGAGACATTACCATTGAGCTCGATGCAAAAGCAAAAGACTTCTTGGTCGATCAAGGATTCCAACCAGAGATGGGTGCGCGTCCGTTGCGTCGCACCATCGAACAGTATTTGGAGGATCCGCTAGCCGAAAAAATCTTAATGCACCCAGACGAAAAGTTGCATTATTTTGTTTCAGCTGAAGGAGACCATCTGATTTTGACAGAGAAGGATAAGCAACAAAATCAGGAAAACTCGATTTCCTTACCAAGTTCACTTTAAAAGTGATGGTCTAAGCCTCATCGGAACCTTCCATTTGAGGCTTAGATTTTGCTTTCTTGCTCTGCAGATTTCTTAAAATGATACATAAAATGTAGAAAGCACGCCTGTGCCTTATAATTGTTCTGCCAATTGGGCGGATCTTGTGTATAGCGAGATTGCCCCATGATTTCCGTTGCAATTCTTCCCTTGTATGAATTAGGGAAATCCCGTTTGTATAACCCTTTCCAAAGCTTATCATCTGCTACAGCCTTTCTCAGTTGCTGACTCACTAAGTTGACTTGGGCCAAATCTTTCACTTCTAAAAAAGAAAGAACGAGAGTTAGAGCTTCTGCGGGTAGATCATTGATTTGCATAAAACATCCATTGTATTGTTTTTTTTAAATACAATAAATACTTACACTTTTATTTCCTATGAATTTAAGAAAGATCACGACAAGGATCCTTGCCGTGATCATATAAAGATTAGGTAGTTTGCACTTTTTGAATGCTGCTTTCCCAGTTTTTAACATATTCTAGAAAGGCTTCTTTATCCGGTTTGCTTTGTAAAAGCTCTAGAGTGCTTGCTTGATGACTTAGATGGGCTATTTTTGCTAGGAGATGCAAGTGGCGTTTATCTTCACATGCAAATAAGAAAAAAAGCGTATGGACTGGTTGGCCATCCAAAGCCCCATACTCAATCGGCTGTTGAGGGAATACCACAACCACAATGTCGTGATGGGTATTCATGACAAAGTCACGTGTATGCGGAATACCAATTCCATTGTTTAAGGCCGTTGGCTGAAGATTCTCTCTGTCTAAAAGGAGGTCTGTCAATACGCCCGCATCTAGATTGAGATCTTTCGCAATGATCGCTGTCGCATTTTTTATGACTTCTTCTTTCGTTGCTCCAGGGACATTGTGCAACACATTTCCTTTGTGAATCGCGCGGTATAATCCGTACTGCTTGCTGCCCCCTTTTGCGCTTTCCCCATCTTTAGATCCATTCTCTTCAGTTTTCACTCGAACGTCTTGCTTGTCAAACGGAGAATATCCATCTTCCTGTGTTTTTCCCAGTTTATGCTTTAACACCCAATCTTCAATTTCAATTCGGCTGAAGCGATATTGATGGTTAATCCGATAAGCAGGAATTTTTCGATCCACCAGCCATCGACGAATGGTGGTTTCTGATACATTGAGAAGATCTGCAACATCTTTGATTTTTAAATCCATAGATTAGCCTCCTGTCTTAACTTTTTTATGTTTCATCGAAAAGAGCAAGAATAGCGTCTCCGGAATTCAAAGTTAACATTTTTTTTCTTCTTTGCTCATCTTTTAACATTAGAGTCAATGAGGATAGGATTTGAAGGTACTCCGTTTGCTTATCATCGGGACCGCCAATCATAAAAATGATTCTTACAGGCGCATGATCCAACGCATTCCAATCAATGCCCCTGCGCAGTATGGCAATCGCAACGAAAAAGTGATCGTAGGAAACAAGCTTGGCATGTGGAATAGCAACTCCCATTCCAATACCCGTTGATACAATTTTTTCTCTTTCAATAATTGCGTTATAAAAAGCTTCTTTGTCTTTAATTAAATGAGCATTATGAACCATTTCAACTAAAGTGTGAAGAGCTTCATCGCGCGTATCGACGTCTAAAAAGGTGACGAGATCGGCATCCAAATATTTGGATATTTTAATCATAGAGAGTTCGTTTGTTAGAAAATATCTGAAATCGTTTAGGTAGGGCTCAATTGAGCCCTGTATGTCCAAAGCCGCCAGTACCACGGACTGTTTCGGCTAGTTGTTCTTTGAATGCAAAAATGGCTTGAACAACGGGAGAAAGAACTATTTGAGCAATCCGCATACCATTGGTGACGATAAATGGTTCTTTTCCATGATTGATCAAGATAATTTGCAGCTCGCCGCGGTAATCGGCATCAATGGTTCCCGGAGTATTTAAAACCGTAATCTGATGATTGGCAGCTAAACCGCTTCTAGGGCGAACTTGAATTTCGAACCCTTGGGGGATTTCAAAATAAATTCCTGTGGGTATACGTGCACTACTGCCTGGAGACAGGATCACATCTTCTTTGAGATAGGCTCTAACATCGGCCCCCGCAGCATCGATTGATCCATAAGCAGGCAAAGAGGCACCCTCTTCCGTTTTTATCCATACGTTACAATGAGAACTCATATATTCCTCTTTCTTTGGGGACTAGCGCTTAGTCCCACCTTTTTTCTTTCCCCCTTCTTGCGAAGAGTCTGGAGTGACTTCCTTCAAATCAGCAGCGAGGAAATCTAAAAACTCCACAATTTTACCTTTTAATTCTGGACGTCTTACAATGCAGTCAATCATACCATGTTTCAGTAAGAATTCCGATTTCTGAGCACCAGGAGGAAGTTGTTGACCAATTGTCTGCTCAATCACACGTGGACCTGCAAAACAAATTAAAGCATTAGGTTCCGCAATGATAATATCACCTAAAGAAGCGAATGAGGCTGTTACCCCCCCCGTTGTGGGATTTGTCAAAACGGAAATATAAGGAATTTTGGCTTCATGCAGTTTGGCCAATGCTCCAGACGTTTTTGCCATTTGCATGAGAGATAGCACAGATTCTTGCATACGTGCGCCACCAGAAGTTGAGACAATGACCAAAGGGAGATGATGAGATAATGCATATTCCATTAACAAAGTGAGTCTTTCACCGACAACAGACCCCATGGACCCGCCCATAAATTGGAAATCCATGATACCAAGCGCAACCGGACGACCACCCATTAAACAGCGTCCAACCAATACAGCTTCATCGCGGCCGGATTTTTCTCTTGCTGCAGTTAAACGTTGCGGATAAGGTTCTGTATCCACAAACCCTAAAGAATCAACGGGTTGATATTCAGTAAACATCACTTGAAATGAGTCTGGATCGGCAAGAGATTTTAGCCTTTCTTCGACAGATAAGCGGTAATGATAATCGCATTTTGGACAACAATTGTTATTTTGCTCAATTTGATTGGTATGAATGAGCTCATTACAATGCGTGCATTTTAACCATCCACTAAATCCGTCTTTTTTGGTCGTTTGGATTTTAATTTTTGGCTTATCGCGGGAAAACAAACCCATATTTTAACTCTCAGTCGCACTTTAACTAGAAACTCAAGCGCTCCAGTTTACATCGTTAGATTAAGAGCTCCAGTAAGTTACGTTTTTATGATTGATGACAGTTGTAAGTTTACGAGACACTCGGGATTAACTCAAGATGTTTTCCAAATTTTTTAAAATTCTCAACATGAAATTTAAAAAATTAATCATGTTGAGAATCAAAAGCTTACTCAGCTTTAGCCTTTGTAAAACGCTCTTCTACGTTCTTCCAATTCACAATATTCCAAATAGCCTTCAGATAATCTGCACGTACATTTTTATACTGAAGATAATAAGCATGCTCCCAAACGTCAATCCCTAATAAAGGTACTAAACCTTTTGCAGCTAAAGGATCTTGGTTTGAACAAGTCACAATTTCTAATTGTTTTTTGTTCTTGCAATAACCGAGCCAACCCCAACCAGAGCCTTGAATTGCGGCTGTTTTGGTGTTCATTGTTTCGATAAACTTCTCGAGGGAACCAAACTGTTTTTGGATAGCTTCCGCGATAGCACCTTCCGGAGGAGCTCCCCCACCACTTTTTTGAGGGGCTAAATTTGTCCAGAAAATCGAATGGTTGATATGTCCACCACCATTGAAATTAATTGCGGATTGCAAGGTAATTAATGCAGGAAGATCATTTTTAGCTTCAGCCTCAGCGTATTGCTCAAGGGCTTTATTCAAATTCGCCACATAAGTCGCATGATGCTTGTTATAGTGCAAAGACATGATCTCTTTAGAAATCACAGGTTCAAGATCGCCAAGGTCATACGGCAAATCGGGCAATTTGTATTGCAGCGTCATATTAGACTCCTTTAAAGTTGATGGTTAAACAGAATCTTCTGGCATTCTGACCGATTAAGGGTATTTTCGCAAGCAGATGAAAGAAATTTTATACTTATCCATAGAAATACCCGCCGCTTTCATCGATGATTTTTTCTAAAATCAACAAATTAAGAAAGCATCAGAAAAAAACACCCACATGCGTATTGATGATGTTTTATTTAGTGAACTTGAGATTTGGCATTCATTGCATGCTCCTGCCCTATTGCGATCCAATGCCTATACCACACACCTTAACCGCTATCACCGTTACATTTTCACTTTTCTCTTTTATGGCTTCGTTAATGAGACATTCCGCAATGTTATCGCATTCTTCTTGAAGAACATCCACAATCCGTTCTTCTGAAACATAATCCTTTAATCCATCGCTAGCTAGTACAAGGATATCATCCTGCATAAGCTCCCAAACTGTAATCTTTGGCTTTGCAATCATGATCGGTTCCGCGGGAGTCCCTGCAAAATCTGCATCACCAAGCGATCGGCTTAAATTAAGCCCATACTTACCAGAAAAAGTTCTTTTGTAATAACGTAAACTCTTCGGCTCATCCGTATGCGTCCATTTATACACAATTGAGAGGTCTTTTTGGGCTATTGCAGCCCGCAAAGCTTCTTTTTCATGGCTCCAATCCCTAACACATGAAAGAGGAATGGATTTTAGCTCTCCATCAATTTTTCTATAAATATTAGCCTCACTATCACCTAGAGTCGCTGCGTAAATTTTTTGTGTCATTTTATCAATGTAACACACAACAGCCGCGCTTCCCTTGCAGATTAAATTGATATCATGTGCTTTTACGATGTCGGAATGAATCGCATAAAATAATTGTTCAAAGGCTTCATGCACATTCCCTTCGGCATCAGCTAATGCAATCGGAAATCTTTTCTGAAATTCATCTCGTGCAAAATCCGCCACACCCCGTCCACGATGTCCATCAAAGACTGCTAAAAGAATTCCCTTTGGGAATTCCAAATAAAACTGGGTATCCTCCATAGTCGGTCTATTCCCTTTGCTACTGCATACTGCTGGGAAAAAGTGGAGTGAAGATTTGCCAGGCGCTGCCAATAATTGCATTTCACAGGGAGAGATGTAGCTTTCACAAGATGCTTTATTGTAATGCTCTTGAACAGCTTTGTAAGCATTGCGACGCATTTTTTCAAACGCATGCTCAACCGGCAATCGTCTTGGTTTCCAGGAAACATCCCTAGGCAGAAACAATTTTCTTAATGCCAAAATCGCAATCAATTTCACCTGCAGGGCAAACTTTCCGAATAAAGGCATATGTTCGAAAGTCGAAACAATTCGATGCCCCCATCTTGTTGCTGACTTGCAAGAAGAAGATAAACAGACTTTAATGTAAGATGATCCAGGTAACTTATCAACCATAGAATGAAAAAGATTCACGTTATTCTCCTAATCACAAGTATTTGTATTATTGGACGGCAGAATAGCGATTTGAGATGACTTTTACAATGCTTTATTTATCGAATCTATCTTGTAAATATAGTATCGAAGTAAACATCTCAACGATCAAAGAACAGCAAATTTACGATACTTATCAACCAATGCTTGCTCACTTTTTAAAAGTTTTTACAATTCCTTATTAGGTAAAACGGGATAATGAACCTACTAAGAACCCTTCTTTAGCATATATTGCCGAGATCACACCTCTCAGATGATCATATTTTTTCTTCAAATATTTTGTTTCAGGATGCTGAAGATCAGCTGCAAAAGACAGATCTTGTATTATTAGAGGAAAACGCTTACTACGCGCATATAGTCCCAAGCATGTTTGTTTAAAAATTTTATCTTTGTGACAAAATAACGTCGCATTATGTTGTCCATATCCTAAAAGGATTCCTAGCAATAAATCGTGATCCAAAATACTGTCAAGAAAAGTTTTTTTACCTTCTTCAATTTGTGCTAAAAATTGTTCTGGAATAACTTTTTGCTTCAAAACACTTTCAAAAATGAGCAAGTAACGTTTTATTGTTTGTAAAAATGCGCCTTTATTTATCAATACAACCATGTCGCTAAAAAAAAGAGGGGAAGCGGAATTTTTTTCACGCAAAAGAAGATAGTTCGAACTAGGAAATTTGTCTTTGTATTTTTCCCAAATTTCCCATCTTTTCCAAAAAAGGCCATCACACTGACCAAGCTCTAAGGTATTTTCCCAAGGAGTAACTCGAAAATGAGCTGCGATTGAAACAGGCTTGTCCCCATATAAGGTATATCCAAAGTGATCATTGTTAACGACATCGCGAAACAATTCCTCCAGAGCCTTGCGATCTTCCAGAGGAATTGTCACTATTTTCTCGTTAAGACTGACAGCACTAAGAAAGCTCAATTGACTGCAGAAAATAAATAAAATAGCAAATTTCATGATTACCATTTAGTTTTCAAAACGATTTTTTCTGCAATAATAGCATGTGTCTTCCCATGGTCAATTATGGCTGTAACACTTATCACAGACCCATTCTTGGGGCGATTGAATTGTTGTATTGATTAGAAAGATACCTTGATCATCGCAATGAACGCCGTCCACCTGAACAGTTACATCGTTATATTCAACAAATATTCCGGAATTGAGAACAATAATCCTGTTTGGCTCAACATAAATTTTATCTTCCGCAAATGAATTAACTGCATAGCAAAAGACCATATATATTCTTCTTCATTTTACCTCCTCGCAAGCTTAAGATTCACGCGACAAGAAAAAAGCAATCAAAAATTTAAATCAACAAAAAAAACACAAAGACATAAATTTATTTAAAATTTCGCATTGATCCCTCACACAGCATCTCCACCATTCCCGCCATCTTGCCCATGGTATCCAAATTGACCATATTTTTAGAGCGCGGTTCAGGAATCTTTTCTTAAACAAAACTTAAAAGAGAACAAACTAAAGGCAGAGCAAGCCACATGCTCAGGACCCATTTATTTCGCATAAAGCCGTATCTTCTCACAAGCTTTTTGCTAGTCTGGCAGCTGTTACAGGTCCAATGAATGTCAATTTTTTGTCTCTAGGAATATGGTAATACCTCTCTAAAAAGGCATCTACTGTAGAAGGGCTTGTAAAGACAATTTCATCGATTGTAGAAAGATCGGGTAATGTGACTTCATGATTTGTAAAGGTATCGTAGAGGACACAATCAGTATGCTTAATTCCATTTTGTTTCCAATAATCGGTCAATAAGGGTCTAGAAAGTGCTGAATGTGGCCAAAACACATACAAGGAAGTTCGGTCCCAATTTGCAAATAAGTCTCTAATCCCTTCCGCAGTTTCTTCCAGTGGAACAAAATCGGCAGAAAACCGGTGCTTAGCCAGCTCGGCAGCTGTTTTCTTCCCTACAGCCACGATCTTTTTAGTATTGATGACATCTGCATTTATCTGAAAGAAGATAGCTGCTTCTAAGAATAGCTGAACGGCTGTTTGGCTGGTTAAAATAAGATGGGTATAATCCGAAAAACGAGAAAAAGCCTGTATAATATCAGGCTCAAAAAATGCTCGAGGAGCGATTTTAATGATGGGACAATGGATCGCTTGCCGATATAAAGCTTTGGGGATTTTTAATCCTAGATAGAGGATGCGAGACATAATCCACTCTCAGCATCAAGGCAAGCAAAAATTTCACGCATCTCGACATGCTCTGTCTTAGCCAAAATAGCGAGTCGTCCTTGCATAGGCGCGGTCTCTCCCGGCAAATAAACGCGATTTAAATGGCAAAGTCCTAAGCGAATCAAGGCTGCTTCTGCCACGATGATACCATCCGCCACACCAGCCTCTAAAAGACTTAATCGTTGACCAATGGTTCCGCGTAAATCCATAAAACGAAAATCTGTGCGCAGCATGCGAGCTTGCTGCTCGCGACGCTCGGAAGAAGTGGCGATCATGGCTGCTTGAGGGAGTGCCGCAAGACTAAGTCCTTCTCGAATCACTAGCACATCTCGATTATCGACGCCCTCTGTTAAAGCAATTAAAGATAAGCCCTGAGGCAATGGGTCGGGCAAATCTTTGGCAGAATGCACAGCCACATCACATTGTCCCGAGAGCAATAACGCATCCAATTCCTTGGTGAAGAAATCTGTTTTTTCCATATTTCGCAGGGAGATCTCTTGCTGTTTATCCCCTGTCGTGGCCACCCAAACAGGAATCAGCTCAATCATAGGATGATGAGGATGCAAAGCCTGTTGGACTTCTAAGACCTGAGCTTTTGATAATGGAGATTCTCGTGCTGCCACTCGAAGACATTTAGGAGATAAGGGCATCTACGGCCTCCTCAACAAATTCAACACCAATTAAAGAAACTTTTTGGCGAATTTCTTCTGAAACACCTTTTAAATTGCGTTTAGGAATGACACACCGTGTGAAACCCATATGCAAAGCCTCTTTAATGCGGCTATCGACGCGGGGAACGCTTCGAATTTCACCTCCAAGGCCCACTTCTCCAACCACAACTGTTTCTGGATCGATGACTCGGTTGCGCATGGATGATGCAACCGCTAGCAAAACACCGAGATCTAAGCCAGGTTCTGTCACACGAATGCCTCCGGCGATCGAAACAAAGACGTCACACTTATATAATTGATAGCGCATTCTTTTCTCTAAAACGGCCAACAAAAGAGCCAAACGATTTTGGTCCAAGCCTGTGCAACGACGGGAAGGGGTACTAAAAACCGTTTCTGTGACAAGAGCCTGGGCTTCAATTAAAATGGGACGAGTCCCCTCAATGGTAGGAATAACCACAGAACCCACTCTATTTTTGGTTCTTTCCTCGAGGAATATATGTGAAGGATTTGGGACTTGCGTTAAACCACTTGAATTCATTTGAAATACCGCGATCTCATCCGTTGGACCAAAACGGTTTTTCACAACCCGAATCATGCGGTAGTTCTGCTGCTTGTCCCCTTCGAAATAGAGCACTGTATCCACTAAGTGCTCAAGCACACGTGGACCTGCGATCTCTCCAGACTTTGTCACGTGACCAATCAAGAAAGTGGCAATTCTTCGCCCTTTTGCTAGGTGCATAAATTCTGTCGTGGTTTCTCGCACTTGCGAAACGGAACCAGGAGCCGAGCTGATCTCACTTTTGTAAACAATTTGAATCGAGTCGACAATGAGAACGTCGGGTTTGATGTTGTCGATTTGGACTTTAATGGCCGAGAAATTGGTTTCGTTCAAGAGATAGAGGTTATCAGATTCAATGCCTAAGCGCTTTGCACGCATCGATGTTTGCTCGACGGACTCTTCTCCGCACACATACAGGATAATAAGCCCTTGCATAGCTAAAGCATTCGAAAGCTGGAGTAACAAGGTGGACTTGCCAATACCTGGATCCCCTCCGACAAGCGTCAGAGAACCCGGAACAATCCCTCCGCCAATTAAGCGATCGCATTCTTGGATATGGGTGGAAATACGAGGAGTTTCTACTGAAGAAACATCTTTAATACGCATCGGCTTGTTTGCAGAGATAGAGGGAGCGGATTCGAAGCGAACGTTTCCTAAAAACTCAACTTCTTCATGAAAAGTATTCCAGCGGGAACATTGAGGACATTGACCTAACCATTTTGTCTGTTTATGTCCACATTCACTACAATACCACACATTTTTTTGCTTAATCGCCACAATTTTGCCTCACTATTCATGAATATCCATTTTAGAAAGTGCATCTTCGGCAGCTTTCTGCTGGGCCTCTTTTTTAGATCCCCCTTCTCCTTTGCCAACTTCCTCATCATTTAAAAACACGGAAATTTTAAATGTTTTACTATGATCAGGTCCTTTTTCATCGATAACATGATAAGAAGGTGTTGTTTGATATTTTTTCTGGCAATAATCTTGCAGTAGGGCTTTCCAATTGCGCACGGGAGTTTTTAATATGGCTTCGATTTCTGTCGAAAAGTTTTTGAAAAGAAAAGCTTTAGCGCTTTCTAATCCGCCATCGAGATAAACGGCTCCAATAATAGCTTCTAATAGATCGGCTAGGATCGATTCTCTTCCTCTACCGTCATTCATACGCTCGCCACGACCCAGCAACAAAAACTGTTCAAGGTCCAGCTTATGAATGTATGTCACGCATGAACTAGCCTCCACTAGCCTGGATTTCAGATAGGAGAGTTCTCCTTCAGGCGTTGAGGGAAGATAACGGTAAAGGTAATCCGCAATCAATAATCCTAAAACAGAATCGCCCAAAAATTCTAAGCGTTCATTATGTTCGTGAATTTCCCGATTTTCATTGATAAAAGACCGGTGGACAAAGGCAAGTGCCAGCAAGTCTCGATCTTGAAATTTATAACCTAACCTTAATTCAATATTTGAAATATTTTGAGCTAACAAATCCAATGCTTTCATACAACCATTAAAATATAAACAGTAACTAGTATAGTGGATAGAACGATTTTTTTCTTTAGTCTTTTAAAAATACGAAATATACACGAGAGATCCAGAATCAACAAACGCAAACAAAGAGATAAGATCTTCATTTTTCATGCGAATACATCCTTTTGAGGCTGGGGTTCCGATTAAATCTTCAGCGTTAGTGCCATGGATGTAAATATACCTTTGAAAGCTGTCCACACTTTTCCCACCTTTTCCAATGCCTTGATTGAAGCCTTTTTCTAATCCTTCTAACCATAAGATGCGCGTTAGGACTAGATCAACTTTTTCTCGTTTTCCTTTAGGAAGAGGGGACCAAATTTTACCAGTATTCTTTCTTTCCACAAAAATCGCATTAATAGGAGCGTTCTGTCCAATTTTTTCAGCGATTCGGTGAGCACCTAAAGGAGTTTTATAGCTATTGGATTCTTGTCCGGTTCCTTTACTTGAGGTGGAAATGGGATAGCTTGTTACTATTTTATGGTCGTTGTATAAAAATAATTTTTGCGAAGTAACGTCTACGACAATGACATGACGCGTTAATGGCTGCTTCAGTTCTGCCATCTTATCGAGGAATTGCTTGGGTAGTGAGTTTGCCTGTAGGGGATAACTAAGGATTAACAGAGCTAAAGAGATTAAAATTGCAATCGGACGCTTCATGTACATCATGGGATCATTGTATTTGACGAAAAACGCACCTTATCATGGATGGCGTTTAAGCTCAAGGTAGAAGAAGAAAATATTCAAAACTCGCGCATTAAAATTTATCTTACATCCTTTTCATTGATTTTTTATCGGTTTTTCTTGACAATTCTCATTGCTTTTCTTTAATTTAAATGCCCTTCATTTGCCGGGAGCTTTGCTAACATAAAAAGATTGCTAAAAAGTTAAATTTTAGGAATATTTATGCCATCGGTTTTACTCCGAAGAGCCACCCTGGTATTATTTGTCGAATTGGCAACCTTGACAATTCAGCGTTATCTCTTGCCATCGACAAGGAAAACCTTCTGGAATCGACATAAAACATCTTTTAAAAATACTTATTCGAGCGGTCTTTGCAATTGCCATTTTATCTGCATTCGATCTTTGGGTAGTGAATAACTAGAGAAAATGCGGCAGCTCCTTAAATAACTTTCCGTCTGTGTCTTTTTTTGACAACATGGGCGGCTGTTGAAGGGGCCAGTTAATTGCCAATTGTGGATCATTCCATCGCAAACAGAACTCCGAAGAGGGATCATAATAATCCGTCGTTTTATACAGAACATCGGCATGGCTGGACAACACTAGAAACCCATGCGCGAATTCCGGAGGAATCCACATTGAACAAGGCCTTTCAGCTGAAAGATGCCTGCCAACCCATTTACCATAGGTTGGGGAAGATTGACGCAAATCCACCGCCACATCAAAAATTTCACCCGTAACGACTCTGACAAGTTTTCCTTGAGGCTTTTTATATTGATAATGCAATCCTCGCAGCACTCCTTGAAGAGAATGCGAATGGTTGTCTTGAACAAATGCTTTATGCGCACCTATTTCTTGCGCAAAATCACTTGCACGATAACTTTCTAAAAAAAAGCCTCGTGCATCACGAAACACACTGTGCTCGAACAGTATCACATCGGGAATCTCAGTTTTAATGGCATGCATTGAATTTAATCATCCAAAAGTTCAAGTAAATAAGAGGCATACTCACTATCACGCATGGCATGCGCGATTTTTTCCAATTGAATGCTGGGAATATAACCCATCCGATAAGCAATTTCTTCCAAGCAACCAATTTTGACACCTTGTCTGTGCTGAATTGTCTGGATAAAAACCGAAGCCTCAAGCAAGGACTCAAAGGTACCTGTATCAAGCCAGGCAATCCCCCGCCCAAAAATTTCTAAGTGCAGAGTTCCTTGTTTCAGATAGTAATTGTTCACATCTGTAATCTCCAACTCTCCTCTTGCAGAGGGCTTCAGATCTGCAGCAATATCACACACCTGATGATCATAAAAATATAAACCGGTGACAGCATAACGAGATTTAGGAACTATGGGCTTTTCTACAATGCCCTTAGGTCGCTTATCTTTATCAAACTCAACCACACCATATCTTTGTGGATTATGCACCTTATAGGCAAAGATCGTTGCACCATCTTTTTCCTCTTCAGCAGCTTTTAATAGTTGTGATAGTTCGTTTCCAAAGAAGAGATTATCCCCTAAAATGAGTACACAAGGTTGGTTTTGAAGAAAGAATTTTCCAATAATGAAGGCTTGCGCTAATCCCCCTGGATGAGGTTGCACCGCATAATGAAAATCCAATCCCCATTGAGAACCATCTCCCAGCAATTGTTGAAAGCGTGGTGTATCCTCAGGTGTTGAAATAATGAGGATTTCCCGAATCCCCGCTAACATTAAAGTAGAAATGGGATAATAAATCATTGGCTTATCGTAAACTGGTAGCAATTGCTTAGACAGTGCGGCAGTCAATGGATATAGCCTAGTTCCACTGCCTCCTGCTAATATAATCCCCTTTCTCATGCTCACCCCTGATAATGCTGTTTAATCCAGTTTTGATATTCTCCAGATAAAATATTTTCCACCCAATGAGAATGGCTCAAATACCACTGAACAGTTTCACGCAATTGCTGTTCAAAACTAGCCTCTGGCATCCAACCTAATTCTTTCCATATTTTTGTGCCATTTAACGAATAGCGGCGATCATGACCCGGACGATCTTTCACATGCACAATTAAAGAGGAATGCGGCAGAACAGGAGAATCAGGCTTCAATTCGTCTAAGATTCCACAAATCATTTCCGCTAATTCGAGATTAGTGGTCTCTTTTATTCCGGCGATATTGTAGGACTCCCCCACGGTTCCCTTCTCCAAAACTTGTCGAATCGCGTTACAATGGTCGTGCACATAAATCCAATTACGCACCTGTAAACCATCGCCATAAATCGGGATGGTGTTACCCTGTATCGCTTGAAGAATAAGATGTGGAATGAATTTTTCAGGAAATTGAAAAGGGCCAAAATTATTCGCACTGCGCGTGATTAAGATAGGCAGATGGTAAGTATGCCCAAAAGCCTCGACCAAGTGATCAGCAGAAGCCTTTGAAGCTGAATACGGGTTATTAGGGCGATAAGGACTCACTTCTGTAGAGGCAGGAGCAAAGGACGTTAATGAACCAAATACCTCATCTGTTGAAATTTGCAGAAAGCGAAAATGTTTTTTCCGCTCGTCTGAAAGCTCATTCCAATAGGCTAAAGCTTCTTCGAGTAAACAATAAGTGCCAAGAATATTTGTTTGAATAAAAGCTTCTGGGGCGTGAATAGAACGGTCAACATGCGATTCAGCTGCAAAGTGAATAATCGAATGTGGATGGTATTTATGCAAAATCTCTCGCACAAGTGCTCGATCTTGAATGTCGCCTTGCACAAAATGGTAAAGAGGATTTTCACAAATTCCAGAGAGATTATGAAGATTCCCGGCGTATGTTAATTTATCCAGATTGATAATAGGATCTTTTTCATAGTGAAGCCAATTTTTAATGAAATTTGATCCAATAAAACCGGCACCCCCCGTCACTAAAATCATACGTTAGCAGCTCCTTCCCTGGCGATAAATCATATTATTCTTCGAAAACAGACACACACTACCATTTTTAAATAAAAAAACCAAAACAAGTGTGCATAGATTGAAATGACAAAGGGAAAATCCATAAAGGACTTCCCCTTTAGAGAGAGATTTAGAACCAAAGAACTTTGGTTGCAAGTGTAGCAGCAATCGGCCAACGATGAAGTTGATATCCCCATAATTTATGCACAATACTTAAAATAGTCAGCGTAATTAAAGCAGGATAAATCGCTTCGAGTAAAGGCCCTAAAAATCCAGCGATGCCCGCAAATTCGAACGTTGAAACCGTGAAAGAAATGCCAAGCGTCACGAGCAAGGAAACAGGCTCAGAGATTTTTTCTTTTGAAACTTCTACACGCAAAAAGTCTGCAAAAAGAGAAGCCAAGACTATCGCCGTTGTCAAGCAAGCTAGGATAACAGCCACACATAAGACGATAGACGCATAAGGTCCTAAAGCATGCTCTGCGATCATTCCCAACATTTGTTCTTGAGGAACATGTCCAAAAGAACTTCCATAAACGGTTCCTAAAGTAACCAAAGCCACATAAATAACAGACAATAAACTTGCTCCAATCACAGAAGCTTTAAAGAAGATCTTGATCAATGAAGATTGACTAAGCTCTTGAGCAGAATTTTTTTGTAAATGTTCAATAATAAATGTGGAAAAAAAGAACGCCGCTAACAAATCCATGGTTTGATAGCCCTTTAAAAATCCCAGTTTAAAAGCGCCCCAATCTGTCACCGTATAAACCGAAGGGAAATTTCCATGCCATAGTCCAAGAGCAACAATAGCACCCAAAGAGAGAAGCAAAACAGGAGTCAGATAACTACCTAGCAAAGACACAATTCTTCCCTTATTCATAGTAAGCAAAAAGATAACAGCACAAAATATGATACTAAATAGAGGAAGCGAAACACCAGGTACAACTAGGCAAAAAATACCATGAGCGACTGTAATACAACGAGCCAATACACCAAAAGGACCCATAAGAGAAAGTGCACACAAGGGAAACCAAAACGCGGCGCCTTTTCCTAAAGAAGAGAAAAAAGAACGCGCTTCACCTCGATAAAGAAACATCGCCAAAACGCCTAAAAAGGGAACAATCACTCCGGTCAGCAAAAATCCAATTGAAGCCAGGGCAAATTGCCCTCCAGCATCACGCCCGACAGTAAGAGGAAATACAAGATTTCCTGATCCAAAAAACATCGAAAACATAGCTAAGCCAGTGCTGACGACGAGAGATTTATTTTTCATTTTACAACCTATTTTTAAATAATCTGTATCTAATTGCACTCAAGCGAACGGATTTCTCTTCGCAGTATCTGCATAAAAGAGATGTCATTTTTCTTCTAAAGAAACGGATATTGAATACGAAAATTCGACAATCGCTTTTCTATTAGGAGCAGCGATAAAAACAAGACTTAAATAATAATGGAAATAATAATAGAAGGAGAAATGAAGAGAGAAACAGATGATTGGTTATGGCAGAATTGCGGACACAAAAATTTAGAATAGGAGTTCATTTTTAATCCTTTGTTATAATTCCCTTCTTAGAGGTTTAAGAAAAAGATTAGCAAAAAATTGATATTTTTTCAAGGGGAAACCACATAAACCACTGTGTATAATCATCCAGTATTCTATGTAATAAAAAACCAATTGGAAAACAACGACGAGCCTTTCATTGTTTTGATGAGACACCATATTAGCTAATAACGAAGGTAACGAATTTGGTGGCTCTGGCCATGCAGGAAATGGATGTGACAGACAAGATGGGAACAAAAAATAACGTTAAGGATTAAAAGTGAAAAAACTTATTTTGACAATACTAGGGCTTACTCTTTTACAATTTGGATTTGTTTGTGCATCTAGTTCAGATGAAACAACTGGTTCTTCTCGTGCAAAAGATGGAGAGAATGGAAAAGATGGAGAAAACGGTAGTAATGGCCAAAATGGAAAACCTGGTCAGCATGGTGGACATGGGGGAAAGGGTGGAAATGGTTGGTTAAGTGGTGGCAACGGAGGAAATGGTGGTCATGGCGGACACGTTAATTGTAAACGTTCTAGTGAAAATAAATAAGCTAGAACTCTTCATTGGTCCAAGTGGGGGCTGGTGGATACGACTGGCGATACGAATGTTAGGTCTACCACTACTTACTGAATAAATGATTTGAAGCCTTAGTATGACACTTATCAGCTCTACCGTCCATCCATTCCGATAAAGCCGGGGCAACGGCTGCGGTGGAATCTAGTTTTATCTCTCCAGCCAATCAAAGCAATATCCCATTTTGAAGAATGGCATCTCAAAATCCACATACAAGCAATACCTAAATAGTTCACGCTACTAAATTGCGGAAGACATAAACTCTTTTTTGTTTTCTACAAAAAAACAGAAGAAAGAGAGAGCAAAGTCATGCTGACATTCAGCGTGTTGCTTGCTGATATTAAGCTGATTTAATGCCCTTCTCCATCAGCATTTTTTTGACCTGCTCAACTTTGTCCCCTTGAATTTCAATATCATTTTCCTTAACGGCTCCGCCACATCCCAATTTTTTTTTGATGTCTGAGGCCAATTCTGACCTCTCTTTTACAGAGAGATTTAAATTCAATATCACGGTCAAAATACTTTTTCCCCGTTTAATTAGTCGTACTTTGACAACCTTCGTCGAAACATTGCTTGGTTTTGTTGGATTTGGCACCCATTCTCCACTTATGTTAAATGGCATTCTGTTTCCCTCAACTTTCGAGCATTATCAAAATTTGCGACAAGCGCAGTAAACTTAAATTTGAAAGCGCACATTTCTATTTTTAATTTCTAGAAGTACGAGTATAATGGAAGCTTACTTTTTGCAAGGAATCCTTTTAATGAAAAAGACTTTAATCGCACTTTTGTCCCTTTTATTTTCGGTAGACACCCTTATTTCGGCCTCTATTATTGATCCTGATGTTTATACAATTCTCGAACAAAGTTTCCCCTCAATCCCTAAAGAACAGTGGATGATTCAAGTATTAAAGGGCGGTCTTTCGGGAACTGCATTGTATAAGATAGAGACCCCAACGCAACAATACGTTTTACGCCTACACCAATCGACACAGCTAAGTTCTCAAGATGAAAGAGAACATTTTGCACTCATTGAAGCGGCTAAATTAGGCATTGCTCCTCATGTCGCGTATGTATCATCAGATAATAGAGCCATCCTAATGGAATTCGTTAATCACAAAACACTGACACTTGAAAAAGCTAAATTACCTGAAAACATTGTAAAAATAGCTTGCGCAATTCGCAAGGCCCATGAAATTGTTGGCCATCCTCATGTGGGTGAAAGTCTTTTATCCAATGCTCACCGTTGCCATGAAAAAGTCCTAAAAGACGGATTGGGAACAGAGGAAAACATAAACGGTGCACTTGAGCTAATCAAGAGATATCGAGAACAATTGTCAGCCTATGCATGCCCACAGGTGAATGTCCATGGTGATTTAAATCCAAGAAACATCTTTTTGACAGATGATAATGGTGTGCTATTGATCGATTGGGCTGAATCAAGCTTGGAAGACCCTTTTTACGACTTGACCTATTTCGCCTTAAAACATGATTACGATGAAGTACAAGAAGCACTCCTGTTAAAGACCTATTTGCAACGACAACCCACGGTCGAGGAAACGAGTCGTTTTACCCTGCAAAAAAAGATCCATCAAGCTTTTTGGTCTCTGACAAACTTATACCTGGCCGACGTTCAGCTAAGAAAACATCCTCAACAGAAAATTGATCCACAGGCAAGCCTTAAAAGCTGGAGCACATATCAAAAAACTTATGCAGACTCGATGGAAGAACTTCCTGCGCAGTATTTCTACGAACTATCTCGCCTAAATTACCAGCTTGCATTATAAGTTTGAGGATATATGGATTATCACGTTTTTTTAGACTCCGTCAGCCAATCTTTTGCAACAAAATTCGAAGAAAGACCTCGAGAATCTCAAGAGATAACGATAGACATAACCGATTCCTCGGGCATGAAGAAACCATTCGAAGTCAAAGATATTTGTTTTCTTCTTTCATTGGATAGATTTAGAGAATTAGCTCAAATAACTCCACTTCCTGAAAATTTTGACGATTTGATAACAAAAATTTGGTCTCAGATGGGTAAAGGACATGGAACTAGCTACTTAGAAATCAAAATCAATACCATCCTGCGCATCAAAAATCTTTTTTATGATCTTGTCATAGTCCCCTCCAAAGATGGCAAAAGGAATTTTTTATTTAGAGAATCCTCGGATCTCATAACTCAACAACCGCAAACTTATCTTGCACCTATTCTCGATGCATTTGAGCTGATTCAAGAAATCAAACAAGGAGAATATGCCATCGTTAGTGCAATGGATCCCAAACCGATTTTAGCCTCTTGGCATTTTGCAACCTGTATCGGATTTGTTGCTTTTAATGAAGCTTATCGAATCGGAATATTAGCACATATCGATTTAGGAGCAACCTATGGTCAGATGTTTCAAGAAATTAAAAGGTATTTTAAAAATTTGGGCAGTGGTCCTATAAAAATCGATTATGTCTTAACAGGAGGAAGTTGCACACCAGTTTGTACCGATGCTATTCGAGGAGAAAGCCTTGATCTCCGCGAACATTTTAAAGCCGCTATTCAAAAAGAGGATGATGATCTTTTTCAATTTATTTTGATCCAAGAAATTGAAACAAAAATATCCGCTGTAGAGCTTAACAAAGATGCGAGTTGGGGATCTAGTATGCGTTTAAATCGAAGCATCGCATTGGATACACGTAAAACATCCCCTCTAAGCGAATTGATGAGCTACGAAGCCCGTTTAAATCCGGATTCTTCTTTACACAAACGTGAAGGAACCCAAAAAGAAGCCATCGATTTTTCAAAGGAGCGTTTAACACATCCCGAACTTAAGCCGGCTTCTCTTTCTTAAAAACTTCACGCATTCAATAAAAAACCCAAATGTTTTAATCACATTTAGGTTTTATTTTTTTACCAAAGGCTCATCATGAGCTTTTGGTATGCTCAAAATATCCCCTAAGCCGAGTTAAAGGTTAGTTGGAAATTTGTTGTGACTGTTCCACAAACTGTCGTACCTGAAATGGAAATGATAAATACGGGTCCTGAACCAACTGAAACCCCAGATATTACCCCAGTTGTTGGATCGATTGTTGATCCTGGCGGTAAACCTGTTGCACTATAAGTGAATGGCTGGCCACCTGGGCTGACAAAATAGACTGACATATCCAATGTGTACGGTGTTCCAGAAAGAGCCCCAATATTTATAGGCGGAATCGGAAGCACTGATGGAGGAATGCACGGAAAAGTAATTGTGAAAGGCTCACTGACACTTGCACATGCATCCGCTGATGTCGCGGTCACGACCACGTTATAAGTGAGCGTATCCGACAAGATAGAACCTGATATCACCCCCGTCGAGGCATCAATCGTTGAACCTGCAGGTAACCCAACGGCACTATAAACTAAAGGCAATCCACTTGGATTCGTGAAATGGGAGCTAACATCCAAAGAGTAGTTCCCAATTCCTGTGAATGAGGCAGGAGGAATCGTTGTACTGACTAATGTTGTACATGGAAAGCTAATCGTAAAGGACTGAATAGCAACCGAGCATGCATCCGCAGCCGTTGCTCGAATTGTCACCGTGTAAGAATTATTGTCATTGAGTCCAACCCCAAAAATAACTCCCATCGTTGGATCGAAAGTAGCTTCTGGAGGCAATCCTTCTGCACTGAACACCAAAGCCGCTCCACTTGGATCGCTAAAATAGGGGCTGATATTTAGCGTATAAAGCTCTGTCCCTGTAAAGTTCGCGTTAGGAATTGGATTACTCACTAAAATTTGGCAAGGCCCTAACCGTCTTTTCTTTTCTTCTGCCACAGCCAAAACTTGAGGCATATACACGGCAGGAGAGCTTACCCAAGCAGCTAAAATGGGTTCACAATAACAGGGAGTACATTCATTGCGACTATCTGCTCGATCACCAAAGACATATGTTAATTCAAGACCAGCTGTTGTATTGCTAGGGAGATGCGATTTACCTCTTGTATGCGCTCCAAATAAGCCTACGACTAATCCGGACCAATCAGGATGATGCCAGCCGAGGCGTACTCTTCCATAATTATAGGGACGTTTAAATTCCCCCAATAGATCAAAGAAAAGGTTGTATTTTAAGTCTTGGTGATAAGTAAAACTACCGCCGAAACCTGAGACAACCTTTCTTGATTTATATTTTCGATTATATTTAACAAAATCGTAGTCTGCATCGACATGAAAATATCCTGAACACCAAGGAATGAGAGTTGTCCCTAATGACCCCCCATAGCTATTAGATCCTGCGATGCGTCTCGAATAAAGAAAATCCCTACATTCCTTGTGTCCCAATTTACGAGCTGGAGCATATGAACAATAAAATCCCACGTCTGCACTGGGAAGAAATGCATTACAAAAATCATGCTGGTATTCAACACCCACAGCATACTGGTGCATCCAACGCTCTTCTCGACCAGTAGAAAAACGATAACCGAGTTTTTGAGTTAAAAATTCACCTGAAAGCTTTACGCGATCATCTTCTCCCCATAACACCCCAAAAGTTCCATTCGCGCGATAATTACGTCGTCCAACTTCCCCAAAAAAGGAAACAGCGGCCTCATCCGTAATAGAACGGGGAATCACGCCTAATGTAAAATTGGGAATCAAATCATTTTGCGAGTGTCCTCTGGAGCGGCTGCAATCGCTTAAACTTGACTGTAACTGATTAAAAATCAGACAAAACAAAAACAAACATCTTAAAAATTTTTTCATTGTCATTTACCCTAGCATCTTATTAAAAGAATTTTCCAAGATAAAAGGCTTTTTCATTTATTTAAATAAAAAATCCAAATGATCAAAAAGAGACTCACACTATTTCCGAAGAAAGTGTAGACCAAGCCAACCTTCTTCCTCAATTTCGTCTAATAACGTCCATCCCCATCTTAGAGCCTGCTGGAGATAGAGTTCGCGTTCTTCTTGAAGAATGCCGGAAATAAGAGCCTCCCCTGGCAAATGATGGACAGATTTAAGACTTTTCCAAGCAACAGCTTGTTCGGAAGCGATCATATTCATTAAGACAAGAATATTCTGCTGTTGTTGAAGGACATGGGTGGGAGGTTCAATGGAAAAAGTAATGTCACCTTCCAGCTCATTGAGCAATAGGTTCTCTTTAGCATGCTCAACTGCTTCTGGATCGATATCGATTCCCCACACAATCTTAGCTCCCATAATCGCAGCAGCTAAAGATAACACCCCGCTACCCGATCCTACGTCTAAAATAGCTTGTCCGTGAACCCGATCTTTCATGAGACGGAGAACAATACGTGTCGAGGCATGGGATAGATCGCCAAAACCAGGCCCGGGCTTAAGTTTGATGACGGGTAAGTTTTGTGCATCGATCAATTGATTTAGGTCTAAGTGCACGCACCCATCTCGATAATCAAGACCATGTGCGGACCATTGAGACTCCCAATCTATCGGACTAAAATGAATCGGCGCAAAAGCTCCAATAGTTTGCAAAGAAGTAAAAGGGAAATCAGAAAATGGGATGTCCCCCAAACTAGCTACAACCTCTTTGCTTCCTTCTGTTTCTTCGCTGTAAAGAGGCTGAGCCCCAAAATTTTCGAGTTCTTCCCATGCCTGTTCAGACGAGAATTGGGGTCTAATAAAAAAACGATAGGTGATCATTTAATGGTCTTCCCAAAAATGCGGGGTTAATACGGCAAGCACAGCAAAAAATTCTAAACGTCCAGCAATCATTAAAATCGAAGACCACATCAACCCAAAATTGGATAGAAATGCGAAGCTTTCCACAGGTCCAGCCATGCGAAAACCTAGTCCAACATTATTCACCATACATCCAACAATTCCTAGAGATGTTTGGGGATCGATTCCATCCAAAATATAGATGTATGTGCCAAGAACAGATAGTGTTATGATAATTAAAAAGAAACAGAGTACCATAATAGCCGAGCTAGCGTCTACCTCTTTATCGGCCACCCGGAATGTCCGCACTCTCTCAGGGCTAAACAAAGATTCGACTTTGAATTGCGCAATCCGAAAAAGCATGTAATGGCGCATAATTTTGATTCCCCCTGCCGTGGATCCAGACATTCCCCCCACAAACATGAGGATAAGCATAAGTGTTTGCATCGCATAGGGCCAAGTATCATAATTGGCCGTTGCAAACCCCGTTGATGTCTGTGCAGAAACGACCTGGAACATCCCATAACGAGCAGCCTCTTGCCAAGAAAAAAGGCCATCGGGAATTCCTCCAATAAGCACTTTTGGAGTTCCCACAAGCTTCCAAATAGCAATCAAAGTACTACTCAAAATAATGGCCAGATAGCATAAAAATTCGGGCTCATAAATCCGATAAAATTTCCCTTTAAACATGTAAAAATACAAAGTAAAGTTGACTCCGCCCAAAATCATGAATAGCAAGACAATCCATTCGGTCCAGCTGTCGTGATAAAATCCAATACTGGTCGAATGAACGCTAAATCCCCCTGTTGAAAGAGTTGAAAAGCTAATTGTAATCGCATCAAACAAAGACATCTGAGCGTTAGTGAACATCAGCAGCCCAATTTGCACAAGCGTGAGGAAGCAATAAATTTTCCAAAGCACGATAGCCGCGTCTTTGATACGTGGAGTAATGGAATCTTTCATAGGACCTGGAACTTCAGCTTGAAATAGAATTCGCCCTCCTGCTCCTAAAGCAGGTAAAATGGCAACAAATAACACGACAATGCCCACACCTCCCATCCACTGGGTCAAGCTCCGCCAAAATAAAAGTCCTTTACCTACCGCTTCAATCCCTGACAAAACAATTTCATGTGTGTGTGGATCTCTAATTGGTTCTATCGTTCCATGAAAAGTATACTCCACATCTGGACTTCCACAAAATGTGCGTGTAATAGGGATTTCTTCACCTGTTTTTAAATCATAAGACTTTGCTTGCATAACGGTTGCACCCGTGGTGGTTAAACCAGATGCCATTTCAAAATAAGCTTGTAAAGGATTCGTCAGGGTCCCGCTTAAAACGAAAGGGAGAGCGGCTAATGCGGGCGCAAGCACCCACAAAAATACAACCGCCGCGATCCCCTCTTTTAAGTACATTTTACGATTAGAACGTCTTCCACAATACCTCAGCCACATCCCGAGAACTAAACAAATCGCAACAGATTCTAAAAAAGCATCGATGGCATAGGGTTGAGGATGTAAAGCTGGATCCAAAAAAAATTTATAGTAACAAGCGACGCAGAGAGGAATGAGTAAAGTTCCAGCAATTCCAAAAACAAAGATGGAGAGAATTTTGCATAAATCTTTAAATTGCATAACTAAAACATTTTTTGGATTTCAGCCACGTGTTGAGGGGATGTAATGACAATCACAGTATCTCCAGGAGAAATAATACGCCCTCCATTTGCAATCATCACCCTTCCTCGATTTTGAATAACAGCAATCAGAAAATCTTCTGGAAAAAAAGGACCAAGCTCTGCCAAAGGAATCCCCACAATTTTTGAATCCATGGATACATTGATTTCCATAATTTCCGCTTGATTTTCATAGAGGGAGATAAGTGAAGTCACTGTCCCAGAAAAGATTTGCGAAAGAATGTGATTGGCCGCGCTAATCCGAGGAGAAACAGCATAATGAACGCCCAAGCGCTCGACTAAAGAGAGGTAACTTAAATTCGTTAAAATGGCGACAACATCTTCACAACCCGCTTCTTTAGCAAGACAAGCCGTCACTAAGTTAGTTTCATCATCTCGCGTACAAGCAATTAAAATATCTGCGTTTTTAATTTTTTCAGCATGTAAAAATTCTAGATCGGTGGCATCATGATGAACAATCGTGCATTGCGGCAATTTTTCAGACAACTGCGCACATTTGTCATAGCTCTTATCGATAATTTTTACCGCTACTTCTTTTTGAATTAAAAGTTTAGCCAAATTAATGGCCGTTAAGGATCCCCCAATAATCGTGGCGGATTTAAAAGCGCGATCAATCCCCCCAAAATAGTGGTGGAGGTTTGATACAGTTTCAGCATCTCCAATAAACGTGACCTCGTCCCCAGGAAGTAAACGATCTTTTCCATGCGGAAAAATCACCCGAAACCCTTGTTTATCTGGCCGACGAATAAGCCCTACCATAACATCAGAAGGCAATCCCAAATCTTTTAAAGACCGATCTCCTTTCTTCCATTTTGACGGAATCACAAGCGTTCTTAACTGCACAGCACCATGCGCAAAATGTTCAACCGCCCGAGATCCTGGGCTGACCATGTATTTTACAATATCGTTTGCAACAAGGAGTTCGGGAGCAATGAAGTAATCGACAGAAAAAATGTGGGAATAATCTAAGCGGGTATTATTTAAAAACCGGCTATCCCCAACACGAGCTACAGTTCTGGGATACCCAAGATGCCGGGCGATAGAACAAGACACTAAATTTGTTTCATCATCACCTGTCAGAGCTAATAAAACGTGTGGAGATAACTCTAAAAGATCTTCTAAAAGAACCCAATCGCTTCCCGATCCCACGCGCACAGCAATATCCAATGTGGAAGAAACTTTCTCGATTTTTTTAGGATCATTATCGATGAGCACAACATTATGCTGTTCTTTAGAAAGCATGGCTGCAATATGGCGTCCCATATCCCCAGCCCCCACGATCACGATGTTCATATCTTTTCCTAACCAGATTGCGTTAAGACAAGATGCTAACTTAAAATTAGATTTATTTCCAAATCGAAGGAAGCTTCTTTAATCTTCTTTCAAGATTTTTTGTTGAGCAAAAGAGGCATCCAAATGTCTTCTCGATTTTCTACGACACCCAGTGCGGTTTTCTTCCGGGATTCTATCCACGCATATTCCTTTTCTCGAAACTGATCAACGACCTCAGATGAGATCCCTTCACTTTTTCCAAAACCTTTGATTACAGTGAGTCCACTTGGCGGGCAGGCGATTGTAAAAATAGTTAAATCAGGGCGGGCTTGAAGTAAGGTGGGCACAATTTTCCAAACATCCCCCGTCCAAAAGCCGGGATCGAAATCTTTTTTAGAGGATTCTGCACTTAAAGGAATGGTATCGTGAATCAAAATGATCGACTGAGGTGTACAGTATTGCTCTGCATTGCAAAAGTCATCCACAATGGCTTCGTATTGATGCAGCCCATCAATAAAGATCAAATCAAAAGGATCCCCAGGGTAAGAAATAAAAAAAGCTTCACTGGTCTGACGATAGATGCGCGACCAAGCGTGAAGATCGGTTTGAATGCATGGATTGGGATCCACACCAACAGCAAAGGTTTGTGGACCCGCTAAACAAAAGCTAAAACCATATTGAACACCGATTTCTAGATATGTCTTCGGTTTTAAAGCGGCGTGAATTTTTTCCAGGACCTGTAAGTAAGGTTCTCCAGGAAGCGCTTGATAAGCCTTTTCCCAATCTTCCATCATTTTCTCCCTTCGCTATTTTCTATCCTTCTAGCAACATAGGAAAAACAAATGCAAGGAATTCAGCTGGATTTGCACATCTTTTTGACAACATCTCACCTCGCCTCTCTAAGAGTCGTGCATTTCCTTTAAAAAGAAAGCTCATCAACTGTTTGAGTTTATTGAGCTGCGTTGAAATGGGAGTCCCTTCTGCCATGGCGCATAAAAAATTTTGAACAAAATTTTGAAGAGCATTTTTCTCTGGAACATACTGTTGTCCCGCAAAAAAAGCGCGAATTTGATGAAAAATCAATGGGTTAATCACGCTTCCTCGTCCAACCATGAGTGCATCGCACCCCGTTTCTTTAAGCATTCTCACAGCATCATCCACATTTAAGATATCGCCATTTCCCACAACAGGAATTTTAAGTAACGCTTTCGCTTCGGCAATTAAATCCCATCTCGCTGGTGGCGTGTAACCATCCACTTTTGTGCGTGGATGCAATGTCATAAACTTAATCCCACTCTCTTGGGCTGCTAAAAGGTTTTCTTTGAATAAGGAAATATCTTCATATCCTGAACGGAGTTTAGCTGTAACAGGAACAGAGACAGCCTCTACCATGGCCTTCGCAATCCGATAAAGTTGTGAGGGATCTTTTAATAAGCTCGATCCAGCCCCTCGACCCGTCACCGTATTGGATGGACATCCACAATTTAAATCGATCCGATGCGCGCCTCGTTGAGCCAGTTCTTGCGCCATCGCTGCCATAAGCTCAGGGTTGGATCCCATAATTTGGACAGCTTGCGGAATGGGAAAGGTGTCATCCTTTTGATATTGTTTGGCTAAACTAGCCACATGGGCATTCGATGGGACACGCAAAAATTCTGTGCAGGCCTCATTGAATCCCCCCATTTTTGCCATCGCTTTGCGAAAAGGGCGGTCACCTAATCCTTCCATAGGCGCTAATAAAAGGTAGGGACAATTTCCAGTGCCTTTCGGGAGTAAATTCACTTTATCGCCTCTTAGTATTTGACTATTAATGTCTTTAATATTATGCATAGAAATTGTTTTTTAAAAAACAATTTGTGATCTATGATACTGGATATCGAGGAGTTAAGTACATTTAATTTTCACTACCGGAGATTTTTATGGCTGTAGGCATCTACAATTCCACTTCAACCTTTCAAAATGAGTACATTAAATCAACGTGCCGTAAAAGCACGGGTCAACGCGTCACATTTAGTAATATCTACTTGAGGGTAGAGGCTTTAAAAATGGCCATCGTCCATGCTGCGGGAGCCCCTTTTTCCTCAGCCTTTATCGTAAGCCATTTCGCTAAAAACTTTTTTAATCTTATGGAAAATGTTTACAGCGACCCAGGCATAAAAAACAATGAACCGCTTTCAGGCCCTTTCGATCGGTATTGCAATAACATTTTTAGACATGCGCAACCTTTATTTGACGATTTTTTAGCTTTTGTCACTTTTCCTGCATTTCGAACCTTGTTAATTGTGAGAGAAGTTGCAGCTGCAGTGATTCACCCTGCGATTATATACGGCTAAGAGTTGAGTTATTTTCTTGAGGGAAAAAAGACTGCGCGTTATGGTTCAAATTGCAAGCAAATAAAAATGACCTAACCTTCTTATGGAGCTATGTTTAACTTGAGTCATTTATCCTTAACCTTACTAGCCAATTTTTTTGGCATTGATCCCATTTTATCGCTTTATGCCATTGCCGCTTTTGTTTTAATCGGTGTGGGTTTAACTTCCCTCATCCTTTTTACAAAAGCAAAATTTGTGAATAGCGAAGAATGTGAGATCAAGGTCAATAGCGATCCGAAATTGACAAAACAAGTGCTAGGTGGATCGACTTTATTACAAGCCCTCTCTTCTAATGGAATCCCCGTCCCTTCTCCTTGTGGAGGAAAAGCTACTTGCAAGCAGTGCCGTGTACGTATTGTCGAAGGGGCAGATGAGCCTTTGGAAACAGATCGAGGAACTTTCAATAAAAAAGAGTTAAAAGAAGGGTGGAGACTTTCCTGCCAAGCGAAGGTTAAGCATGATCTTCATATTCTCGTTGACGAGCATTCTTTGGCCGTCAAAGAGTGGAAAGCAACCGTCGTGAGCAACAAAAATGTGGCCACTTTTATTAAGGAATTAATTGTTGAAATTCCGGAAGGGGAAGAAGTCCCTTATCAATCGGGAGGGTATTTGCAATTCCACGTTCCGCCTTTTAAAACAAATACAGCGGATTGGAAAAGCACTATGGATCCCATGTTCTATGCGGATTGGGAAAAATTTGGATTATTTGACAAAACGATTGATTTTAGTCATCTACCAACAGGCTCGAATGAAATTATCCGCGCATATTCCATGGCCTCCTACCCAGCGGAAGGCCGAAAGCTGATGTTTAACATTCGAATCGCCACTCCTCCTTTTGTGGGGGGAAAAATTTCGGATTCAATTCCCTGGGGAATTTGTTCCGCGTATACTTTTAGTTTAAAACCTGGAGATAACGTTCGTTTATCAGGCCCTTACGGGGAATCTTTTATGATCAACGACAATCGAGAGCTTATTTTCTTAATCGGGGGTGCTGGATCATCATTTGGGCGCAGCCACATTCTCCATCTGTTTAACACCGAACACACACAACGACAAGTGTCCATGTGGTATGGAGCACGCTCGATTAAAGAAAATATTTATCAAAAAGAATATGAAGAACTTGCCCAAAAATACCCTAACTTTACTTATAATCTTGTCTTATCAGAGCCTCTTCCTGAAGACCTTTCTGCTGGATGGCCTAAGGACGACCCCATTAAGACAAACTACCTTTTCAAAGCTTTTGAACTTGGGCAACTGAGTAAGATGGAAAGTCCTGAAGAATGTTTATTTTATGTCTGTGGACCACCTATGCACAACATCAGCGTTCTGAAATTGCTAGATGATTATGGGGTTCCTCGCAAAAGTATTATTTTGGATGATTTTGGAAGTTAAAGCATTTTTGATCTTGGATATTTAAGAGAGCACATCAGAAAGTTTTTCTGTGTGCTCTCTCCTCATTTACACACAAAGTGGATATATTAACCTATTATGCGCGTACTCCTTGCCCAAATTAATCCGATCATTGGCGATTTAAAAGGAAATACTCAACAAATTTTGGCCGCTATCGAAAAAGGAAAGCAAAATCGGATCGATCTAATGGTCTTTCCTGAATTAGCCTTGTGTGGATATCCGCCCGAAGATATTCTGCTTCTCCCCAATTTTATGGAAGAAGTCGAATGTCATTTAAAAACCATTGTCTCCCAAACGCAAGGAATCGCCGTACTTTTAGGTCTCCCACGCTCTAATCCCGACGTTTTAGAAAAAAAGCTCTATAACAGCGCTGCTATCATTCAAGATCAGAAAATTTTGGGATACCAAGATAAGCAGCTCCTCCCCACTTACGACGTGTTTGATGAACGACGTTACTTTGAACCTGGCAACCATACACGTTTGTGGTCCTTATGCGGAAAAAATATTGCGATAACCATTTGTGAAGACATGTGGCAACATAGCAATTTGCTAAAATTTACCAACTATCGGCAAGACCCTATTCAAAATCTACTTCCTTTATCCCCCGATTTATTGATCAACCTCTCTGCCTCCCCTTTTTGCATTGGACAACTCAGACATCGCTTCACCACCATTTGTAAAGCCGCTATGACGCTTCAATGCCCTGCTGTATTGTGCAATCAAGTGGGCGGTAATGATAGCTTAATTTTTGACGGACATAGTTGTTTTGTAGACAACATGGGACGTCTATGCAGTGTTGCCAAAGGATTTCAGGAAGATTTGCATATTGTTGATCTTTCAGAACCCTTGCCTCCATTTGAGTGGATAGAATCTCCAGTTGAAATGCTTTATTCCGCCCTTGTCCTTGGAGTTCGCGATTATTTTCACAAGTCGGGCTTTAAGCACGCATGTTTAGGTCTATCAGGAGGAATTGATTCAGCCCTGGTTGCTTGCATCGCCGTGGAAGCATTAGGGCATCAAAATGTACTCGGTGTTGCCATGCCATCCCGTTATTCATCAACTGGTAGTCTAGAGGATGCGAAAAAACTCGCCAAAAATTTACAGATAGAATTATTGAACATTCCCATTGAAGGCCCCTTTCAGAGCTACCTCCACCTTTTGAATCCCTTTTTTGAAAATAAACCTGCAGATGCTACAGAAGAGAACCTCCAAGCACGCATTCGAGGCATGATTTTGATGAGCCTTTCGAATAAACATGGATATATTGTGCTAAGTACAGGAAATAAAAGTGAACTGGCAGTGGGATATTCTACATTATATGGAGATATGTGTGGTGGATTAGGCGTCATTAACGATGTTTCCAAACAAGAGGTTTACGCCCTTTCCAAATGGATTAATCGACATAGAGAAATTATTCCATGGAACACCATTCATAAGCCCCCTTCTGCCGAGTTACGTCCTAATCAAAAAGATTCTGACACCCTACCCAGTTATGAAATTCTCGATGCTATTTTAAAAGACTACGTGGAAGAACATCAAACACCTCAATGGATTGCCGAAAAACATCACTTTCCTGTAGAGCTAGTACAAAGCATAATTCGTAAAATTCATCAAAATGAATACAAGCGCAGACAAAGTCCTCCCGGCTTAAGAGTGACAGAAAAAGCCTTCACAATTGGAAGAAAATTCCCTATTGTTCAAAAGTGGGTTTAAAGAGTTTACAGTGTCGAATTTTGAATGGCATTCCCAAAATATTTTAACATTTTGCACACATATTCTTGAATGACAACATCCTCAGAAGTTGGTTTAATCAAAGAACTCCACGCTTTGGCATGTGTTAACGGTATGCCAAAATTATCATTTGCATGATGGTTTTCTAAGAAAAAACTAGGTGGCAAAGAAAAAAAAGTTTGTAAAATTTGATGCCATCTTAAAACGGATTCTTGACTGACACCCCATTTTTCTTCATCTTTTACAGTCTCTTGTAAGCACAATAGGCATTCTTCCCAGTTCCACAAAGGGAAAACAAGCTCATCTTCAACGAATTTTAAAAAAGAAGGATCTTTTGGCGCATTGAGCTCTATTAATCGGGTATAAATTCCCTCTTCCTGTATGAATCGGTTGCGTTCCGCATCAACAAATGAATGAAACTTCATCCCAGCCACGAATGGAGAGGGTTCCTCCAAAACGTTGACTAATGTCATTCCTGTAAAATGGGTTTGATCTCTCTTAATGCCACCCAAGTAGCGGATATCGGGAAAAAGATTTCCCAGAAGAAAGCTTTTTTTATCCAGTTCCTCTTCAAATGGGTATCTCTCCAAAAATTGATAGGCTAAATATGTGTGTGTGATGGGTGTTGCTGCTATCAAAAAATTCACATAAAAAACGAAAACCAGTAAGCCTATTTTTTTCATATGCTTTCCTTGTTAGGATTTTTTACAGTTAATGGAGAGTTTAACAAAAACTCACCACTGTGACGATTTTTTATCTCGCGCCATTTTTTAACCATTTGAGCACCAAGTGGTGCCGCCTCTTTTCCTAAAGCCCCATAGCGCAAATAGACAACGACAACGAGCTCTGGATTTCCAAAGGGATCTCGATAAACAAACCGATTTGATTCATAACCGTTTGCATGTTTCGGGTCAAAAGAAATACTTCCAAACCATACATGATTATAAATATTGGTTCCAAATCGAAAGTCAAGATCCAGGTTTTCTACCGATTCAGCTGTACTCGATTTTCCAATCATTTGTTCTTTCAGCTCTAGGAAGCTCTGAATAACTTCTGGATGCCCTTGATACAGTTTAGACAGCGCTGGCATACTATTTTTATAGAGATGCGCATTGACCTGCTGTAATCCCTCCAAAAGAATCTTTCGAATGGCCGTCGGCATGAAAACTTCTTTTTTGACAATCGTCGGCAGCCATTCCACATGACTTTTCGCATTTTCTTCGCAAGGTTTTAGTATCCCTCCAACTTCTAGCTTTTTCCCTGCTGCCATGCGGACAATCTTGGGTTTCAAAATTTTCCCTCCATTCGCTAGAGAAGATAGCATGACAGCTGTCTGCAAGGGCGTGACAATCAATGTATGTTGCCCAATCGCGGTCGCATACAAGCCTGTGCGATTGCTAGCTAGATCTTTAGGGACATTTCCTGAAATTTCACCCGGTAAATCAATTCCTGTTGCACAGCCATATGAGAAATCTTGGGCTGCACGCGCCAAATCATTCGGATCTTGAAAAATATCTCCCGCAAGCAAGCAAAAGTAGGGATTACTCGACGTTTCTATCGCTCTTTTGATATCAATTTTTCCAATTTGAGAGGAAAGACTCTTTGGCAATCTCCCCCCTTTGTAGTGCTGTGGAAGAGCCTTTCCTTCTTCTGTAAACCCGACAAATAATTCCTTACCTTTTCGAAAAACACGATCATCTAATGTTAAAGGATTCAAATCTTGGTAAGTATAAGCTTGCCCATCGAGAAGCATATAACGCTGCCTGAGCGCCTCATAGCCTGTAATCAGTTTAAAAATAGATCCTTGAGTAGCAGCCTGCCGAAAAGCTTGTGAACGTCCATATCCAAATCCGTATTTAGGATAAAATCCCGCTGCTAAATCTTTTTCAAGATGACATTGCGCCCCACTTTTGCGCAACATTCGGTAAGAACCAAATAAAGGACGCGTGAGGTCATGGTAGCCACGCATGGTTTTTAAATAATCGGGAATCAGAGAGGCGGGAATGGTCTTTAGGGCTTTTTGAAGCTTAGCATACGCCATAAACCACTTTTCTTCGGTATGTAGCCCATCCTTAACTTCAAGACGCATTTGATTCAAATGCTCCACATAAACCGCTGTCTTTTCATCTACTGCCCCACATTTTCCCGTTAAAAATACAGATACGAGATCCCATTTATTTTGATCCCAAAATTCGTTAAACAGGACCGTTTCTTGCCGGTCTAGCAAATCCAGATAGGGACGGGCATATTGCTTCGCTTGTTTTTCTTCAAGACGCTTTTGTTTTAAAAAGACTTGCTGATTTTGCTTTCTCCAATCTGCGAAATCCACTTTGTGAAATAATTCTTTAGAGATGGCACAAATGCCCTCCATAAGGCCGACTTGTGCTGCAGAAGCATCACAATAGAAGACGAGAGTCTGATCTCCAACAGCAGCTAAAAGCTCAGGAGAAAATGCTTGTTCTTGCACAGCTAACCGACAGATATCTACCAGCAATATTTTGTCATAGTTGGTGGAAAGAGATTCAAAATAAGGAGAAAGCTTTTGTTTTAGTGCCTGAATAGCCTCTTGGTTTTCCCGAATCTTTCGAAGTAACGCTTCTTTTTCCATGGCAGGAAGTGCCTTGCCTAAAAGAATGTGCCCATCTTCCCTATAGAGCTGATTAAGAATGGCGGGTAGGCGACAATCTTCACATAATTGAATCAAAGCTTCAATATGATTCAAAAATTCGACAGCTAATTTGATATTTTTAATCTTTTGAAGAGGGGTCCTTACAGCATTATCAGGAGGCAAAATCATCGACAGAAATTGTTCCCACTCCATCATGATTCCCTCTTCGTAAAACTCTTCTTTTTTCTTATCATAGAATTCTCTTTCAAATGGCCGTCGCTGATTCCAGATATCTGCAATGTAGGTTTCATTCTCTAACCACCTAAGCACATTTGCCCGTTTTTGTTTGCCAATTGTTTTATGGCTAGAAGAGATAAAGTCGTTTGGATCAAAGCGTGGATAGGTTGCCATGGCCAAAATTTCCCCGCTGGTTGGATCCATGGCGACAATGGAGCCCCCTTTTATCCATGGCTCACGTGTAGTCAAATTGACCGAATCTTCCTTGGTTACCCGGACTTTCCGAATTTGTTCGTTTTGGGCAAGCAATTGTTCCGCATAACTTTGTAATTCAGAAGAAATCGTCAAAAGAAAACGACGTCCTGATAAAGGTTCGGTGGAACCTGGCAATTCTTTTAGAAAATTTCCACGTGCATCTGAATGGTAAAATTTTTTGCCGTGATAGCCCCTTAGATCAGCTTCGAATTGAGATTCAATTCCCGTTTTGCCGACCCAGTCGTTAATCGTATAAGCATGTTCTTCAAGCTCGACTAAAGCTTGTCGAACCTGCTGAGAGGAATCAAACCCATCAGGTAGAAAGGGATCTTCTCCCGATTCTTCCTTGTGGATATACTCTTTTAACTCTGAAATTTTAGCTAAAATTCCTTCATATTTTTCTTTGCTAATAGAGCCCATATAACCGATGATGTCAGACCCTATTTTTCCTTGCGGATAATAACGCCTAGGCACGCACATCACATGAATACCCAGCCATTCACTTTCTAAACCTTTGAGTCGGTAATACTCCTGCTCCGTAATTTCTCGTTTAATGACAAAAGGAACGTGATATTGGAAGGCAGCTTTTGAGTAAATGATATCTTCAATCCAATTTGGATCCAGCTGCAACTCTTTGCCCAAAATTTGGGTGAGTTTTTCAATATATTCTTTTCTTTTGTAAACCTTAGTTTTTTTTCCGTCAGCTCCATAAACGGTTGACGTAGAAGGAATTTGCTGCAATTCAGCATATACAATCGCCGCGTTGTACTGGATTTTGTTAACGGCTAAAGGAATATTAAAGCGATCCCGAATCGTTCCCCTTTTAGAGGCTTCTAAGACTACTTTCTTCTGTGGTCTACTAGATGATTCCAAACGATCTTCATACTGAACCACAGATAAATGCCATACGCGTACGATCACAAGCAAAAGTGCAACTAAGATCACATTTAAGACCCGATTGGCCTTTGCCGGAATATCTAAATTCTGTATGGAAGGTCGGTAAAACCTTCTGGGTTCACGATTTTTTGCCATGCCGATTCCAATTAATCCATTCGATCTTCATTTTCTCTCAATTTTCGAAAAGAAGAAAGAAAAACTCGCTCTATTTTAGCTATCGCAAAATTAACGCGCATGCGTTATATCCACAATAAATAGATGTGATTCCTAAAGAGGATGATTTAAATGCATGATGAGGACCTTTATTGGATCAAAAGATGGGGCGAAGAGTATTTTGATGTAAACGCCCTAGGACATATCGTCGTCAAACCAAATCGACAAGGAGCCGGTGGCGATCTTTTTGAACTCATGACATCTTTAGTCGAACAAGGCATTGAAGCTCCCATTTTGATTCGATTCAATGGAATCGTTAGGGATCGTATTCAACGCTTGAATGCCGCCTTCCAAGCTGCCATTCGGGAATTTAACTACCGCAATACCCATCAAATGGTTTTTCCCATTAAGGTCAATCCACAACGGCACGTCGTTGAAACTGTTCAACATGCTGGCCAAGAGTTTAAAATGGGATTAGAGGTCGGCAGTAAACCTGAACTCATCGCTGTTTTTGCTATCGATACACATCCAGACACCATTCTACTCTGTAATGGATATAAAGACATCGAATACATTTCGTTAGCGTTAATCGCTAGTAAATTAGGGCGTCGAACCCTCATTATTATTGAACAAGCTTACGAATTACAGCTTGTCTTAGATGCCGCCAAAAAATTAGGAGTGGAGGCTGAAATTGGATTCAGAATGAAGCTATCCAATACAGGTTCTGGCCGTTGGAAATCTTCTGGAGGCGAACATTCTAAATTTGGTCTCTTCTCCCATGAAATTATTGCATGCATCGAAACGCTTCAACACCATGAAAAAACCCATTGGCTGAAGCTCTTACACTTTCATTTGGGAAGTCAAATTACGACGATTGAATCTGTCAAAAAAACCCTGAAAGAAGCTTCACGCATGTATACAGAGTTGGCCACGATGCTTCCCTTTTTATCTTTCTTTGATGTTGGTGGTGGACTTGCTGTTGACTATGATGGATCAAAAAGCGATTCTGATTCATCTATGAACTACACCATGGAAGAATATGCTCGTGATGTGGTCTTTGCCATTGGAGAGGCCTGCCTTTCCGCCGATGTTGCTGATCCAATCATCATCACAGAAGCAGGACGTGCAATTGTCGCCCATCATTCTGTTTTAGTTACAGAAGTCATCGATGTCACCACCACCCCCAATATCCCAGAAAAATGGAATGCACATAGCAAGCATGAAATATTAACAACTTTGGATGAATTACAGGATGAACTTTCTTTAAAAAATTGCCGTGAAACATTACATGACGTCATGGAATTGAAAGATCGGGTACTCGAAGAGTTTATTTATGGAACTATGAATTTAAAAGAAAGAGCCTACGCAGAAAAAGCGATCCGTCACCTATTGGCCAAGATTCGCACATTTTACAAACAGCTCCGTCAAATTCCTGAAGAACTCGAAACATTAGACAAAATCCTGCTCGAAACCTATTTCTGTAATTTCTCAGTATTTCAATCGCTGACAGATGCCTGGGCGATTGATCAACTATTTCCTGTAATGCCCATTCAACGCTTACATGAAACACCCTCCCATCAAGCCATTTTGGCTGACCTTACCTGTGATAGTGACGGCAAGATTGATTCCTTTATTGGAGAATACGAACCCAATCACTTTTTAAGACTGCACGACTATCGCAATGAACCCTATTACGTTGGCATTTTCCTTGTGGGAGCCTACCAGGAAATTTTAGGGGGTTTGCACAATCTTTTTGGAGATACAAATGTTGTGCATGCAGAACTTGGAGCCAATGGGCAATGGGACTTATCGAGACTTGTTGAAGGCGATACCATGGCCAATGTGCTTTCCTATGTGCAATATAACTCAGAAAAGCTAACGACACGCTTACATGAACACATTGAGCGTTCTTTAAAAGCTGGTCGTATTACTCTTTCAGAATCGGCTCAAATTAAGAAAAAATTCAAGCAAGCCCTTGAAAGTTATACGTATTTAGTTGTTTAAAAAAAGGTTTATCCCATGCAATCAAAACACCCCATTGGGCAAGGCATAGGCGTTGCCGGCAGATATGTAGGGCTGCCAGACCCCTACGGACAATTATCAGGTGCTGAAATCGTGATCCTCCCGGTTCCCTTTGATTTAACATCGACTTACCAAAAAGGCAGTGACAAAGGACCTGCGGCCCTAATTGAAGCTTCTCGAAACATGGAATTGTATGATATTGAAACCGATTCCGAAGTCTACAAAAAAGGCATCTATACAGATCAGCCTATTCAAGCCAAGACTTCTCAAGACATGTTACAGCAAACTCATGAGCGTACCAAGACACTCCTCTCCCATAACAAATTTGTCGTTACACTTGGTGGAGAGCATTCCATTTCCTACGCCCCCATACGCGCCCATGCCGAACACTTTGGTTCCATCTCCGTTTTACAATTTGATGCGCATGCAGACCTGCAAGATGCCTATGAAGATGATCCATGGAGTCATGCCTCCGTGATGGCCCGTGTAAAAGAGATTTCACAAGTCGACAAAATAGTCTCTGTTGGCATACGTAGCATGAGCTCCGAAGAGCTCCCGAATCTTGATCCTCCAAATACTTTCTTTGCGCATACGCTAGATGACAACAAACATTGGATCGACCAAGTCCTTTCAAAACTGTCAGACCAGGTATACATCACTTTCGATCTTGATGCATTCGACTCTTCCTTAATGTCATCTACAGGCACACCTGAGCCAGGAGGATTGCAATGGAATCAGGCCACACAACTTTTAAAAAAGGTAGCTAAACACAAAAAAATTGTGGGATTTGATGTCGTAGAACTCTGCCCAAATCCCGCCAATCTTTCTTGCGATTTTTTGGCCGCCAAGCTCATTTATAAATTATTAAGCTATACATTTTATTCAAATAGGTTGTAGATCATGAGCATTCGAACTTTCATGCAAAAAAATTTCAAACATTTTAACGCCGCTGTTTGTGTAGATGCCGCTGAAGCATGGATTACCCATTTAAGCCAATCGGGGAAAATGTTTCTAACTATGGCAGGGGCCATGAGCACTGCAGAGCTGGGCATCTCGTTGGCAGAGATAATTCGACAAGACAAAGTGCATGCCATTTGTTGTACAGGGGCTAATTTAGAAGAAGATATCTTTAATCTGGTCGCACACAATCACTATGTGCGCGTTCCTCACTATCGCACCTTGAGTAAAGCTGATGAGAACGAGCTATTAAAGAAAGGGATGAACCGAGTTACGGATACCTGTATTCCTGAAGAAACAGCCATTCGACGCATTGAAAAAGACATTTTGGGACTTTGGAAAAAGGCTGACGAAAGCCACTCAAGCTATTTTCCTTATGAGTACATGTATCAACTTTTGGACTCGCCAAGCATTCAAAAATCGTTCGAAATTGATCCGAAAGATTCCTGGCTAATCGCGGCAAAAGAAAAACATCTTCCGATTTTTACTCCTGGATGGGAGGACTCTACGTTAGGGAATATCTTCATCGGACACGTCATCAAAAAAGACCTTAGCTCTTATGGAATTGTGAAAACAGGCTTTGAACAAATGGCTGTGCTCGTGGACTGGTATAAGCAACAATCCCAACAACACAAGATGGGCTTTTTTCAAATTGGGGGTGGGATTGCAGGAGATTTCTCCATTTGTGCCGTCCCCTTACTGAGACAAGATTTAAAGCAACCAGTTCCTTTATGGGCGTACTTTTGCCAGATCAGCGACAGTATTACCTCTTTTGGTTCGTATAGTGGTGCCGTTCCGAATGAAAAAATTACCTGGGAAAAATTGAGTGTTGAAACACCCAGCTTTATCATTGAATCAGACGCCTCAATCGTCGCTCCGCTCGTTTTCAACTATGTGTTAGGAAATTAAGAAGGGCTGCCGCTTGGCAGCTTTTTTTTCTCAACTTTGTCAAGAATTCCAAAATCAGTTAATCTGAATACTTTCTTAACCATGGAGGAAAGAACTATGCGTTCATCAAATCCTACTTTACAAGACAACACTTTCCGAAGCGAAAGATACTATTCGATAGACGAACAAATGACTGTGTCTGGGGTCGTTAATAAAACAGGAATCCTTTTATCCTGCGTTCTTTTAACAGCCGGCTGGACATGGATTAAGTTTTACCAAACAGGTGACGTTCAAGTGGTTTACCCTTGGATGATGCTCGGTGCAATTGGAGGCTTAGTTTTAGCTCTCGTGACAGCCTTTAAAAAAGAATGGGCACCAGTTACATCCGTTGGATATGCCTTACTTGAAGGACTCTTTATCGGGGGAATTTCGTCCATTTTTGAAAAACAATTCCCAGGTATTGTCATTCAAGCCACAGCACTGACTTTCGGCACACTGTTTTCCATGCTGGCCGCCTACCGTTCCGGCTTTATTCAAGCAACCGACAATTTTAAACTAGGCATAGTGGCTGCGACAGGCGGCATTGCACTCGTCTACGTTGCAACCATGCTCCTGTCTATGTTTGGAATCAATGTTCCGTATATTTATGGAAGCGGACCTTTCGGCATTTTATTTAGCTTATTCGTGGTTGTCATTGCAGCATTGAACTTCATCTTGGACTTTGACTTCATCGAAAAAGGTGCCCGTCAAGGAGCTCCAAAGTACATGGAGTGGTATGGAGCATTCGCTTTAATGGTGACCTTAATTTGGCTGTATGTAGAGTTTTTACGCCTACTATCTAAATTGAGAGACCGCTAAATCCACAAGCCACTCCTCTGGGAGTGGCTTTCTTTAACTATTACATGAAAAAATATTTCTTTTATTTTTGCATTGTTCGCCTAATCGTTTCAAATACTTATGCCCTCCGAATGACCAGGAAAAACTCAAGTCTTTTTTTAAAATATTTAATGCACCAGACGTTTGTTGGATATACTTTATGCGGTGAAAAACCGGTTTCTATTGAACAATTTTGTGAACTTTCAAAAATTCCTCCAATGGTTCCCCTACTCGATTGAGTGGAATGGTTGGAATACGTAGGAAAAAATACGAGCACCTCTTCTCATCAAAATGTTATGTCCTACGATTGATCCCAGAATCGAATTTGTTTGTGATCGTGAATAAATCAGCTGCTAAAAAGGTGATAGAGGAAAATCTAAATTTATTTCAAAAAAGCACCCACTCCATGCAACCCACTGATTATTTCTTAGATAAATTGTGCAATCAAAAAAATAAAGAGTACACAGGACTTCATAGTGACATTTTACTCGGGATTCCGCTTGGATTTGGAAGAAATAATTCTGTTGCTTTTGCGAATAGAAGTTCAATCCAAAAACTCACTTTCCTATGTCTCTCTGGATGAAATAAGAACTTAAGTTCTTATTTAAGCCCTGGATGTATGGTCATTGATCATGAATCAAACGCAAAAGAAAATAGGGAAATTTATCGCTGTTTTAGAGATGCTCGATTGAATCTCCAAAAAGCTTTTAAAGATGGTCGTTACTTTGAAACTTTTGTGAAACTGTTTACCGATGATGTAAGTCCGCTCTAGAACGTCTGAAAAGATTTTAGATATGTTTCATAATCGATCATTCTGCCCTTGATGTCTAATTCCTTTTCTGCAGATATAAGAGCTCTTTCTTCTCTTTCAAATGTAAGGGGATCGCTTTTATCCCAAACAACTTGAATCATTTCGAACTGCCCTTCACGATCTTTTGTAATAAAATCTATTTCGTAACCTTCGCTGGTGCTGTAATAAAAAATCTCTTTTTTTTGCCTTCGCAAATCTAGATAAACCTGATTTTCGAGCAGTTTTCCAAAATTTAGAGAAAGATTGAAGGTATGCATTAATTAAACCATTGTCAACAGCATAGATCTTTTTCGGCGTTGTTTCTAAAGCGCGCACAGATTCTGTAAACATGGGAATCGCAAAAATAACAAAAGCGTCTTCCAAATACTCTAAGTAACTGTATAACGTATCCTTTCCTACTTTATGTCCTTGGCTAGTCACATCTTTATAAAACTTGTTGATAGAGGATCTAGAAGCAGCATTTTTCAGAAGCACATTCACAAAATACTTAAGCAATTTTATGTTACTTACTTTATGCCGTTCTACAATATCCCTGAAAACAACCACTTCCACATAATTCTGTAATGTTTCTAGTCTTTCGTGAGTCGATAATGCTTGGATGCCCGGAAATCCCCCTTTTTGGAAAAATCCTAATAGGTGAAAGCGATAGCTATCTAAGATTTTTTTCCCAAATGGCTTAGAAGGCAAAGGAATACTTTGAGAATCTAAATATTCAATAAAGTTGTAAGGTTGAATTTCTACGGATAGAGACCGCCCACGTAAGGATGTTGAAATTTCCTTGCTAAGTAACTTAGCCGACGAGCCGGTGACATAAATTTCAACGTCTTTTGTATCCAAATAACCAAGGGCCATCCTTCTACATTTTGAACTTCATCAAGAAAAAGAAAGCAGCGATGGTTGTGTAAATCGGGTTGAAGTATATAGAGAGCATCGACCATTTCCCCCATTTTTTTTTGGTCAATTGGCATCAATCTATCATCTTCAAAATTAAGATAAAGTAGACGATCTAATGAAATATTATGAAATGAGATCTCTCATTGTTTGGAATAAAAAATACGTTTTTCCAGAGCGCATGATTCCAACCGCAACTTTGGCAATATTTTTTGCTTCAGGAAACTGATAATTACGCCTAATGCTATCTGTCGTTTTGCTCAATGATGCTTTGAATTCTTCTTGAAGAACTTCCAAAATTTTTTCCATGCTTTCCTCTTGTGGAAGACCAACATCTCTCAATTCTTTCCTTTTAAACAAGGATAATAAAAAATCTATTAAATGTCGAATAGAGTACAATATTTAAAAAAAACCCTCATCCCATACTAGGATTTAATGCAATAAAGGGTCGCTTTGTTTGTACAAATTACGTACATTTTGCTAAAATTAAAGAAATAGTATAGGAGCATTTATGAAAAAAGATCGCGTAGAGTCTAGAACTTCCCATCAAGAAAGGGAGCAGTTCGAGAAAGCAGCCACGTATCTTGGTATAAATTTATCTGCTTTTTTACGGATGGCTGCTCTAGAGAGATCTGCTGAAATTGTAAAAGAAAGCAATCTTCTCGTTCTGTCAGATAGAGATAGAGATACATTTTTAGCTGCTCTAGAAAATCCTCCAGAACCAAATGAAAACTTAAAAAATGCTTTTCTAGAATACAAAAAAAAATATGAGTAGTGCACTTAAAAATACATTATCTCTTTTGGAAGTCACTCCCGAAAGCTATAAATACTTTTCTTGTGGCAGCTTAGAGCTCGATGAATATCTAAAAAAGATATGCAAAAGGTAACCATAAAAAGGCCTCGGAAAGACGTTTGTATTGAAAGAAGAGGGCATTGTTATAGGTTTTTATACCATAAGTATGGGTTCTTTAGCCTTTTCCTCAGTTCCTAATGATAAAAGAGCAGGCTTACCAAAATATCCCACTCCTATAGCAAAAATAGGACGACTTGCTGTTGATGAAAGATTTAAAAAAAGTGGGGTGGGCAAATTTTTGCTGATCGATGCTCTTTTAAGAATTCATGAAGCATCTCGACTTATTGCAGCTTTTGCGATTATTGTAGATGCCAAAGATTCAAATGCAAAAGCATTTTATAAGCATTTCGGTTTTATAGAATGCCAAGATAGTGATCTAACATTATTTCTACCCATGGAAACGGTTCAAAAGCTGTTTGTGGCATAATTATTGAAAAGAATAAAGCAAGGATATCCTAAAGGAAGTGTAATGATACAACTATAGAAATTGCTTGCAGCTTTTTCTGCATTCTCAATTCATTCCATTAGCTTTTGAAGAGACATATGAAGGATGTTATCAGGTCTATAATTTTTTAAAATTTTAATGTCAGCTTCATTGTATTTTTCTCTTAATTTTTGTGTCTCTGTAGAATGCGGATCTATTAAAAACTCACATAAAAGAACATTTTCACAGCCGACAAACCCAATAAAAAATTATTTACAAAAACTACAAAACATATCCCCTTCTTAAAATTTTCCCAAAGGAATGGCTGGACCACAATAAAGAAAACACAACTAAGAGAAAAAGGAGCAATCTATTCATAATCTACGTCCGAGCGATTGACCCATTAGACATTTAGTTTCGATATGGTTCAAGCTTGCCTGAACAAGATCTTCATCTAAATGCAACGTGTTTGGCTCAAAAAGGAGAATAAGGGAGGATCCTCCAAACGAAAAATACCCTTTTTCGTCCCCTTTTTTGATTGGGGAATGGGGAGTGTAAGTTTGGTGAATACTACCGACGAAGGTGGCTCCAATTTCAATGAAAAGCACTTTGCCAAACTGAGCCGTTTCGAGCTCACATAGCGTTCTTTTGTTTTCCGTGAAGATTTCCACGTTTTGCCGAATGGCAATGGGGTTAACGGAATAAAGGTCGCCAGGAATCATATTTGTGATGCCAGGAATACACTCACAAGGAAAATGGTACCGATGGTAATCTGTGGGGCACAAACGCGCCATCACCATGGTCGCCTGTCGATATCGGTTGGCTAATTCTGAATCCTTAAGCAATTCATCCAAAGAGAATTTCTTCCCTTTCACAACAAACCCATCAATCGTTTCAATGTTTTGATAGCACAAATACCGTCCATCAGCGGGCATGATCGCCACATTCTCTTCTTTGGCAAGGGGACGAGCATCTGGTTTGAGTTTACGGATGAAAAAATCATTAAAGGACTTAAACTGTTCCACAGGCAGAGCAAATTCTGATGGATTTACCTGAAATGCATCGATGAAAGGCTGAATTTTTTTTGCTGTCCACGATTGCGATTGCCACCAACCATAAAAGGAAGAAAAAATGGGAAAGCGCGCAAGAAAAAACAGAACGGATGCCCCCAAGGTTCGACTTAATAGATCGCGTCCATATAAAAGCTTGAGGAATTGTCCTCCGTAAACTTTTTCGGTCTCTACTGTCTGTGAAAGGCGATCGATATACTGAATGGTTTCCATATTAAGAGGGTCTTGGCAATCCACGCTTTGCTCCAACTTGGGAGAAAAGGCTAAGTTCTTTTAAAAACTCAGGAGGAAATGCATGGGACAAATGGGTTTCTTCAATGAGAGTTTGAGCCTTATAAGCCACTTTCACAAGGCGAAAAAGCATTTCACGATCTTGTTGGTTGTGAATATACTCGTTTTGCATACGCACATATTCTGTTAATAACTCTTTCAACTGCTTTTGTTGCTGCGAGAGTTCTTCAGATGCTTTTATCACGTGGTCTAATTGTGCAAGAGGATTTGCTTCAGATTCAATGGATTGATTAAAACGAGGAGTATCGGCTGTGATTGGACGAAGCTCATCAGCGAATAAAGTTTGGGTTAAAGCAACTAAAGTAACTAACAGAAGAGAAAGTTTCTTAGTCATTTGATCCTCTTTAAAATGAACTTCATAAAAAAAACCAATCGCAAGATAACTCACGATTGGTTTCATAAAATTACTGAGAAACAGTCCAACGTTCAAAGCTTGTCAACTGAAGGTCTTTGCCTTTCTGTTTGACGAGATCTTCGATTTTGACTGAATCGTCTTTGATGTACTTTTGGCAAACTAAGCATGCTGTATCGTAGAAATAGTTCAATTTCCCTGCAATAATCTTGTCTGCTACAAAATCAGGCTTTCCAACAACTTGGCTGCGTGCGATCTCTTTTTCTTTTTCCAATACTTCGCTTGGAACTTGCTCTGGAGATACATACTCAGGTGCTGCTGCTGCAACATGCATCGCAATATCTTTTGCGAGGGCTTCTTGCTCATTGCTTCCTGTGATTTCAACGACAGTTACCATTTTCCCGCCAAGGTGAGAGTAAACTCCAACCGAAGTGTTTGCCTTTTTAGGCAGCACTTTTAAGCGTTTAATTTGGATGTTTTCGCCAATTGCTTGAACGAGCGAAGAACGCAGATCATCGATTGTCATGTTGCTGTCTTGAGAATATTTCTGTTGAAGAAATGCTTCTAAAGATACTGGATTTGTGTCTGCAATTTCTTTCGCAATGGCTTGTACAAATTGCTGAAAACGTTCGTTTTTAACAACGAAATCTGTCTCTGCATTCACTTCTACAAGGGCGATGGCTTTATCGTTCTGAGCTTCACCGATCATGCCTTCATTCGTCGTACGTCCTTCTTTCTTCACAGCTGAAGCTGCTCCAGATTTACGTAGATTAGTGATCGCGAGTTCCATGTCGCCATTTGCTTCTTCCAAAGCTTTTTTACAAGCACCCATGCCGATGCCTGTACGCTCGCGAAGCTCTTTAATCATTGCTGCAGTTACGGGTGTGGACATAGTTTACTCCTCCCCTCTGCCTGCATCATCATCTGAGCCAACGCGCACTATAAATTCTTCGCCTTCTTCCTCATCCTCTTCCACAAAGTCACCTTTGCTAGATGCGACGCGCATTTCATTCTTTTTCTCGATGATCGATTGTGCCAATGCTTGCACGATGAGTTTAACGCTTTTCAAAGCATCGTCGTTACATGCGATGACGTATTCGATTGGATCTGGATCGCAGTTTGTATCGACCAAGCCCATGACTGGGATGCCTAGTTTGTTTGCTTCTGCAACAGCTAAGTGTTCTTTGCTTGGGTCAACAACGATCACGAGTCCTGGCGGTTTGCGCATGCCACGAACGCCGGAAAGGTTTTTTTCAAGTTTAATTTGTTCTTTAGTGAGCAAGGAGAATTCTTTTTTGGTGAATCCTTCTGTTCCTGCTGCAATACGCTTTTCGATACGCTCAAGTTTCTTGATTGACTGACGAATGGTTGTCAAGTTTGTCAACATTCCACCTAACCAGCGCTCGCAAACGTAGAATTCGCCACACTGTTCAGCTAAATCGCGAACAACGGCTTTTGCTTGTTTTTTTGTTCCAACGAACAGAATAGATTTATGGCTTTCGACAACTTGCTTAACAATTTCTTTTGCGTAGCGGATTTGCTGCAATGTTTTTGCTAAGTCAATGATGTAAAGACCGTTGCGCTCTTCGAAAATGAAGCGCTTCATTTTTGGATTCCAGCGACGTTTTTGGTGTCCAAAATGCGCGCCAGCTTCCAATAAATCTTTTATTGTAACTTCTTGATATGTTTCTTGTTGTGCCAAGCCTTGTCCCTTTCTTTTGACGACGGCATTTCTCCCTGAGGGAAAAATTTCGGTCTTGGTTTTTTTTGATGTTTATTTGGATTGTGAAAAGTAGCGCCTGATCAGAATCGAACTGACACTCGTAGCTTGGAAGGCTACTGTTCTACCATTGAACTACAGGCGCGGCTCAAGTGAAAATAGAGAGTATGCAAATTTTCGGATTTTATTGCAACTCTCTTTTTCATGATTTTTTACTTTTGTTGCTCTTCTTTGATTTTTTTCAGTGTATCCAACCAAAAAGAATCCGTTGGAGATTCGACAAGCATACTTAGAGTTAAAGCTTTGGCCTGTCCCCAATCTTTTTCTTCAATCGCTTTCCGCACGAAATAAGCTTTCGCATCTGCTGATTCATCCTGAATTGAGCGATAAAACATACGTGCTGAGTATTCATCTCCTTGCTTTAAAGCGATGCGAGCCAGGGCCTCTTTTCCCATGATGGAATCGCTGAAATCGGGAAATTGCTCGATGAATTTTTTGGCTTGCCCATAGAGGCCTTGTTTCTGGTACAATTCGCTGACTAATTGAATGGCTCTTAATCCGACTTCTGGCTCTCCAACCAAATTATGAAGCCTTGCACGAGCCACGTCAATATCGCCCCGCTCAATTAAGAGTTCCCCGATCGTTAACGAGAGCTCTGGAGACTTCTTTTGTCCAAGCGCAAAACGTAATGCCTCTTCGGCATTGCGATTTTCCCATAGAGCGTGCGTTAAACGATAAGCAACCCAGTCTGGAATATTTTCGGAGAGGTCTCTTCCATTATACATCGCCAAAGCCGCCTCATTCCATCCCGCAGCTAAAAGTGCCACCGTAAAAGCATGGTCACTCTCCAGAATTTCTTTTAAGGGCTGAGGGAATTCATCCGGCCTGAAACCACTTCTCACATAAGTGTTTAGCTCTGAAAAAAGCGTGTCTTCGGGGTGAGGAGCCGATTCATTTTTTAATAATTCATCAAAAGATTCGAGCTCTTTCCGTTGTCTGTAGGAGATGATTTGGCGTAATGCCTGCTCAAGCTCTGGATTCCAAGACTCAAATTTAAATGGATTTTTGGCAATCAATTGGTAAGCAGCTTCTTCGTTCCCTTGTTTAAGCTCCGCTAACATTTGCAACCAAAATGTGGCTTGTTGATTGTTGAGATAAACCTCTGAGGCATTCAATTGTGCAAATGCATGCGCATCCCAAAATTCACCAGGCTTTAAAACTAATAAATAATTGATGAACGGCCTTAATTTCCCTCTCGGAGCCTTTTCTTCCTTCCAATTAAATTGAGCCGGAGTTGTCATGCGACTCCAAAATAAGGCTTTCAACCAAATAGTGTCTAAACTCGGAAGAGGAAGCCCTCTGGTCCACAAGTCGATTGCATCCACATAATTTTTTTGTCTAAGCTGAAATTCGGCAGCCTGGTCAATCAAAAACAGATTATCAGGATGTTCTTGAAGAGCCGCTAAATACTCACTGAAGGCCAACTGCTTTTTCCCGATGGTTTCAAGAACTTTTCCACGATATGAACGAATTTCTGGATCATGCGGAGAAAGCTTATGCGCTTGATTGAGGTAATCCCAGGCCATGCGTGGATTTTGATCTTTGAGATGAAGAAGCGCCAAATGGCTCAACCGTTTTAATTCGCTTTTTTGATCGCCCAATGGTTGAAATTTAAGGAGTGTAATCGCATCTGAAAGACGGCCTGCACGTGCCAACATTTCCACATCTAAGAAAAGCCATTTTTCTTTTTGTCCCTCCTGCCCCTCCCAAAGAGACCGAATGCACTGATACTCTTTCGTCTTTTGATCAAGCACACACTTATCCGCTATCGTCAAAGCAGCCTTTTCGTTTGCGTCAAAGGCATCTGGAAATGAACGATGCAAAATCAGTAATTGTTGAATGTTCCCCTGTTTCTCACTGGCATCAATCATGAGTCTTAGCCATTGCTTGCCACTCGCAGAATATCGCTCCATTTCAGGCTCATATTGCCGAATAATCGCCAAAGCTTCTGCAAAACGACCATCCTCAACAAAACGAGTAGCCACCTGCATTTCAAGGGCCTCTTCCATGTGCGTCTTTGGGACGGCAAGCGTTTCTTCCTGATTCAACCAGTAAAAAGATCCTCCAATCACAGCAGCGATGCCGATCAGAGAAAGAATAGAGACAACCCATTTGCGCATAGATCCACCAAATT
>NZ_JBFWIR010000007.1:0-56476 GCF_050255895.1 Parachlamydia sp. | reverse complement strand
GCCACTTTTCCACTGTCGATATTGAAGGTATGCGATAGATAGTGGATTTGATTTCGACTGTCGATAAATTCGAGGAATAATTGTTGAGCCAACCCTTCATTTTTATCTCTTCAGGATAAAAGTTCTCCTTCCAATGGGGGTAGGACCAGCCCGATGTGCCAATGTGAATAGATTGCTTTTTCATAAAATCACGATTCACCAGATCTTAAGATCTGGTGAAATCCTTTAAATTAAATTCTTCCCAATAACATGAGAATGAGAAGGACAATCAATACGGTCCCCAATATTCCGCTGGGTCCATATCCCCATCCTGTACTGTAGGGCCATGCTGGAATAGCTCCAATGAGTAGTAGTATCAAAAGAATAATTAGTATGGTACTTAACATTTTACCCCTCCTTTCAAGATGATTTTTCAGGCACTTTCGCCCCTTTTTTTCTTGCTTCAGAAAGACCAATCGCAATGGCTTGCTTTCGATTTGTCACTTTTTTATGGCTTTTTCCAGATTCAAGCTCTCCTTCTTTCATTTTATGCAATGCATCTTCGACAGACTTTTGTGCTTTTGGACCATATTTAGTCATAATAGCCTCCCCTTATTTTTTGCTTAAATTACTTCTAGCAAGTTCTATAAGCTCATTTCCTTTTCCATTAATGACGGCTGTTAAAAGATAAAGACCAAAGCCCGTTACTTCATCTATGGAAATATGTGGTGGCATGGCAAGTTCGTATCGATTCACCATGACTTCAATTAAGGCTGGACCTTGATGATTCAATACCTCTTGAAGTGTTTCGGATAGTTTTTCCCCATTTTCAACTCTTCGTCCCAATATGCCCATCGCATCAGCCATTTTTGCAAAATTAGGATTCTCAAGCTCTGTCCCATATTCCAAAATGCCAGATGCCTTCATCTCTAATTCAACAAAGCCATATGCCGAATTATTAAAAACGACCACTTTGACGGGAATAGAATGTTGTTTAAGCGTGAGAAGGTCCCCCATCAACATGGAAATACCTCCATCACCTGACAGTGTGACGACTTGCCTGTCGGGATAAAGCAATTGAGCTCCAATGGCTTGTGGCAGAGCATTTGCCATGGAACCATGCTTAAAAGATCCTAAAAGTCTTCTTTTACCATTCATTTTTAAATAGCGTGCAGCCCAAATTGTAGGGGTTCCTACATCACAAGTAAAAATTGCATCCTCCGACGCAAAATCGCTAATTAATTTTGCTACGTACTGTGGATGGATCGGGCTGCCCGCTAGAGAGGGCTTAGCTAATTCATCTAAGTCTAGGCGCGCCTTTTTATAGTTTTCTAGAGATGTATTAAGAAATGTTTGGTCGTGTTTATGGTCTATTTTATCGATTAAATGAGATAGCGTCGTTTTAACATCTCCGATAATCGCATAATCAACATGTGTGCGACGTCCAATATTTTCCGCACGAATATCGACTTGAATCACGGTGGCATGGATCGGATAAAACTGCCTGTAGGGAAAGTCTGTTCCCAGCAAAATCAAGGTATCGCAATCCATAAGCGCATGATAGCCTGAAGAAAATCCCAGGAGACCCGTGAGACCCACATCAAACGGATTATCATATTCGATGTGATCTTTTCCCCTTAAAGTAAAGGCTATGGGAGCCTTTAGACGCTCTGCCAGATGTAAGAGCTCCGCATGGGCTCCGGCACAACCAATGCCTCCAAAAATTGTGACTTTTTGGGATTTATTTAAAACTTTTGCAATTTCATCCAAATTTCTATCTAAATGTTTCGCTTCTACAAGATCAGAAGGAAAAAATTTGCGCAGTTTTGGCGTTTGAACTTTTTTCCAAGAAATATCTCCTGGGATAATTAAAACGGCCACGTCATTTGTTGCAATGGCAGTTTGGATAGCAATTTCTAACAACCGAGGAATTTGCTCAGGTTGTGTGACGACTTCACAATATCGACTACATTCGAGAAACAACCTTTCCGGATGTGTCTCTTGGAAGTAATCGCCCCCCATTTCTGACGTGGGAATCTGTGCGGCAATCGCGAGTACAGGGACATTATTGCGATGGCAATCGTATAACCCATTAATTAAATGCATATTTCCTGGCCCACAACTTCCCGCACAAACAGTCAATGCCCCACTAAGCTGAGCTTCTGCACCAGCAGCAAACGCTGCGACCTCTTCGTGACGGGTGGAAATCCATTCAATGTGACCTTTTTTTCTGATGGTATCGGTAAAAGCGTTTAAAGAATCTCCAGTTATTCCGTAGATTCTTTTAACTCCAGTGGCAACTAGAATATCAAGGATGCATTCGGCAACTGTGGGCATAGCTTATCTCCTAAATTAAGTATTGACGATTTCGCCTCCATTGGGGATATAAAAATTGTCCAATTCTGTGTGAACCATACCAAAAAAACACAAGGAGAAATTCATATTTCCCTGACGGGAAAGCCTCGCAAGGCCTTCCCTATGATCGAATTCTGAGGATTAATATCTGCTTTCAATTCTTAAATTGCTCTTTACAGATTTGACTCCTTCCACTTTTTGAACTTCATTAATCAAATCTTGCTTGTCGCTTTCACTTCCGACTGTTCCATCCAATGTCACAACACCATTTGATGTGTTTAAGGAGACATCTTTATAACTATCCCAGAGCCATCCTTTACTCACATTGTCACGAATTTTTTTGTTGAGCTGCTGATCTTCTGATGTAGCGGCTCTATCTTGAAGAAATTGTCTTTCTTCATGTCCTCTTGCATGAGATTCTTCAACATTGACATGGCTTGTTAAACTTTTCACGCCGTCGATATCACGGATTTCTTTTTCCACTTTATCTTTATCAGCTTGTGATTTTACGACACCCTGTATAATCACAGCACCATTATTGACTTGTACACTTACTCGATCATAACCTCTTGAAAACCAACCTGAGCTAATTTTTTCTCTAATTCTTCTAGCTAACTCCTGATCCCCGCTTGTTTCTGAATAAGTTGCACTAGAAGAACCTGAATAAGGATCTTTTGCATTGGAATAAGAAGAACCGCTTGGATTATAGTAAGAAGAACTATTTGGATTTACATCCCTTTGGCTTGAATAATTTGAGAATGAGTCATTGGAACCCGAAGATGATGATCCCGGATTTGAGGAAGATCCTCCTGACGATGATGACCCTGGACTAGAATCCGAATCACGTGAGCTCGACGATCCTGGATTGGAAGACGAATCACGTGAGCCAGACGATCCAGAATTCGAATCTCTCGAACCCGAAGACCCAGGATTCGAGTATGAATCCTTAGATGAAGACCCTGAGTAAGAATCGCGTGCAGAGCCTGGATTTGAGCTTGGATTTGAATAGTTAGAGCTTGGATTTGAAGAGGAACTGTTATCATAAGAAAAGGCACTCAGAGAAGGGGCAACACTTAAGCCAAGTGCAATTGTTAGATAACTCACATATTTTTTTTTGTTTAAAAATGTTCGTTTAAACATATTTCCTCCTTTTGGATACTTGAGCTAGAAAATTCTAGCAATTTGTAATGGAAATGAAATGAAAAAATGATGAGATATAATTATTGAAAGGCTTAATATCTTTTATATTATAAATCTAATATAATATTCAAATAATTAATTTAATGATAAATGCATAATACTCAGAATTAACGAATTATAAAAACAACTAAATCCTTACTATCTCATAATTCTTTCCTTCCCAACGATTACTATCTTTCCAAAAGAACGTAAAAACAATGTTATTTTTAAAATCGATATCCACATAGGACACCCCTAGGTTACTCATTTGTGAACTCTGCTCTTGATAGCTTACCCATTCATCCTCTGTCCAACGCACAATCATTGGAGCATCCGTCTGGATTCTTAATGTCTTTTCTTGTTGCATAGCTGTGACAGGAAAGTCAAAACGCCAAATGGTATGGGTAGATGCCTGCTTTTGCTCAATATATCGATGAAATGTTTGTGGGGGCATTGTGAAAATTCGATTCTCCTTAATGGATCGCAAGAGAGAAATATATTCTCCATGTGCCCAAACAAGCGGTTTTGCGGCACCAGTTGAGTGACCATTGAATAAAAATTTTTCCGGAATGGTTTCAACATCCCAGACTTGCTCAGGAAGCATCCCCCCTTCACCTGCAAATGCACGCATCACACGCAATAAACGTATTGCTTCGTCTCGATCCCCTTTGGCCAGTTCATAATGCGCACGCTCACCTACTAATAAGGGCCATCCTCTTCCAATTCCTGTCCCATCATAGGGAGTGCCATCTTCTTTTTCTCCATAGCCATCTTCGTTATACCGATGCCAAACGGGACCTTTAGATGTTTCTGTCCTCAGCAGGGCATCAATCGCCTTTACTGTATTTAAAATCCGTGGATCATTGGCAGATCTTAGCCCAAATCTAACCAAAGCCAACGCATCGACGCCTACAATGTCATCGTAATTTGCAAGACTTTCCTCAACGGGACGATTGCGAATCACCACTTGTTTATTTTCTGGAAGAGATTGTAAATAATAGCTTATGGGAGCCAAGTGGACGTAATAGCCTTCTATCCCAAGTGCTTCTGCCAATGACGTATTTTTGGCATAGAGCCAATCCTCAATTTTATCATTCCAATCATCGGCTGTTTTTCGCAAATAGTCGGCTTCTTCGCTCCTTCCTTTTTGCTCAAAAAAATCGGCTGCAGCCAAAAGAGCTGCAATTGCTGTGGCGATGCTATACGGTGAAAATCCCCCATCCTCCTCCCACCTCCCTTGCTCCGTTCCAGGGCCATTCTTCACAATAAATTTAGCTGCAACTTCCACCATTTCAAATGGATCTATCCCAATAAGAGCGTCGGCTCGTTTTAATTGGTCTGCCAATAAAATAGGTAAAGCTGTTTCATCCAGCTGGAATCCTTTCCAATAAGGTGTACCATCTTCCCACATACATTGTAGCCAATGCCCGTCCCTTTCTTGTGTGCACATCAGAAAAAGCAAGGCTTGCTTTGCACTTTCTAAATCACCTGCCGATAGAAAAGCTAAAGCTGTTTGGACTTGATCGCGCGGCCAAATGAGATGGTAGCCCCCAATGTCGTTATCTCCTCGATAAACACCCCACGGAATAGACAAACTTGCAATGACACTTCCTGAAAAATGCTTACCAGCATGAATCTTCAAAACAGCTGTACTGATTCTGTATAGGCTTCCACCTTCTGTATCAACAGTGCTTAAATCTATAAAGCATTTTTGTACCTGCCTCCATCCATTCATGTACTCTTTTAAAGGAAAATTAAAATCTTGAAATAGAGAAGCTCTGATTTGCAATCCCGCTTCTTCAATTTGATTCGCAAAACCCAAGGCAATCACAAATTTTCCTTGGCAGGCTTGTAAATCGATTTCGCCAACTAAACTAATATTGCCATTTTGAGCCGTGGTGTAGCACTGTGTCAGCCTTTTATTTTCAGAGAGATCTTGCCAAGCATCGCTAATTCCTACAAAACCGCATGACATTTGAATAAAAGGAGAAGAGCTAGCACATGCAAGGACAGTCCCCGCTCTTTCTGCAAATAAAGAGGGTGTGCATTTGTAGTGACCAGTCCGTGCGTAGTTTCCCATTCCTGCATTACGAATATGAGGTGCGATTAAGGCATAAAGATGGTAATCGGCAAATGTCCCTATTAAAGGATAAAACGTGACTTCTTGCAACAAGACATTGCGATGTGGATCTGCGATGATTTTTTTTTCGATTCGATAACGCCCTTCATAGCATGTATTGGTCAATAGATAAGCAGGAATGCCATCTTCCAACAGTTGATATTCATGCACGGCATGTCTTTTTTCTTCAGAGAAAAAAGTGGCACCATCTGTGACGATAAATCCAAAATCTCGGATGTTTGCGACATCGATTCGCGGAAAATAGACTTCATTTAAAATTCCATGCGAAATTGTAAACCAAACATTACTATCCCCCGAGGCTGCTGTTCCTACTCCTATCTTGGCACTTGAAGTCCAACGAGGTAAAATTCCTGGTTCTCCCGGGGCAATTGCATCCATCATCTTCGCTCTCCATGAATAGAATTTATTTTATATCTATCACTTTGGACGAAATTAATCTAGGTGGTTAAAACTTAAAAATAAATTTTGAGTTGCGCTTATAATATTCAAAGGTTTTTAATAAGAGCTTTTAAATCCACATTAGGTATGTAAATGCAAAAAAACTATCTCGATCATTTAGATGCTCAACTTTCTCATTTAAAAACTAACGGACTTTATAAAGAAGAAAGAGAAATCACATCTCCTCAGCAAGCCCATATTACAATTAAGAATGGAGGCGAAGTCCTTAATTTCTGCTCAAATAACTATTTAGGGCTTGCTAATCATCCCGATGTCATTCAAGCAGCTCGACAAAGCTTTGAACATTATGGCTTTGGCCTCTCCTCTGTCCGATTTATTTGCGGAACACAAACCATTCACAAAGAGCTTGAAAAGCAAATTTCTCACTTTTTGGGAATGGAAGATACGATTTTGTATTCCTCTTGCTTCGATGCCAATGGAGGGCTTTTTGAAACGCTTCTAGGCCCGGAAGATGCTGTGATTAGCGATGCTTTAAATCATGCGAGCATTATTGATGGAATCCGTCTTTGTAAAGCACAACGTTATCGTTATCAAAATAATGATATGCAAGACCTTGAAAATAAATTGAAAGAAGCACAGGGAGCACGCTTTCGCTTAATAGCCACCGATGGTGTTTTTTCCATGGATGGAATTATTGCAAACCTTAAGGCCATTTGTGATCTCGCTGATGAATACCAAGCTCTCGTGATGGTGGATGATTCACACGCCGTGGGATTTGTGGGTAAAAATGGTCGTGGATCACATGAGCACTGCGATGTGATGGGACGAGTGGATATTATCACAGGTACTTTAGGCAAAGCACTGGGTGGAGCTTCAGGGGGTTATACTTCCGGCAAAAAACCCATTATTGATTGGCTCCGACAAAGATCGCGCCCTTACTTATTTTCCAACACACTTTCTCCAACCATTACAAGCGCCTCTTTAAAAGTTTTGGAGCTCCTACAATCCGCTTCTCTCTTAATTGATAAAGAGAATAAAAATAGCCGCTACTTTAGAGAAAAAATGACTCAGCTAGGTTTTAATCTTGTGCCTGGTCATCACCCGATTATTCCAGTTATGCTTGGGGACGCCAAGCTGGCGCAAGAATTTGCAAGTCAAATGCTTCAACATGGAATTTATGTGATTGGATTTTGTTATCCTGTGGTTCCGGAAGGAAAAGCGCGCATCCGAACACAAATGTCCGCAGCACATAGCCTGGAGGACTTAGATCGCGCTATTGAAGCTTTTGCGCAAGTAGGAAGGCATTTAAAAGTTATTTGATTGATTATTTTCAATTCGTTACTTGCGTTATTTCTTGTTTTTTAAAAATAATCATTCTATACTTCTTGTTAAAACTAAATGTGTTATGACTAAACAAGGACAATCTACTTATGATGAAAGCCTTAGTTAAAAAAGAGCCAAAAGAAGGCATTTGGCTAGAAAAGGTTCCTATTCCAAAAATAGAACCCAATGAAGTCTTAATTAAAGTTCGCAAAACAGCCATTTGCGGAACAGACGTTCATATTTATAAATGGGACACATGGTCTCAGAATCGCGTACCAGTTCCCTTAGTGATTGGACATGAATTTGTTGGAGACATTGTCGAAGTTGGCAGTCGAGTAAAAGATTTTAAAGTAGGTCAACGCGTCAGTGCCGAAGGGCATTTAACTTGTGGGCATTGCAGAGCATGCAAAAAAGGGCAAAAACACCTATGCTTTCACACCGTTGGCCTTGGATATGATTGCCAAGGATGCTTTGCTGAATTTGTTAAAATTCCTGAAGAAAACGTTTTTGTTGTCCCTGCGAGTGTTTCTGATGATATTGCAGCCATTTTTGATCCCTATGGAAATGCGGTTCACACGGCCTTATCTTTTGACTTAGTCGGAGAGGATGTACTCATCACAGGTGCCGGTCCGATTGGAATTATGGGTGCAGCTATTGCGCGAAAAGCTGGAGCTAGACAAGTTGTTGTAACAGATATCAATCCTTTTCGCCTTGAGCTCGCTCAGAAAATGGGGGCGACAGTCGCCGTCAATATCGGGAAGGAATCGTTAACTGACGTCATGAAACGTGAAGGCATCATCGATGGATTTACCGTAGGAATGGAAATGTCTGGAAACACCGCAGCTTTTAATTCGCTAGTGGATTCTATGCAGCATGGCGGAAAAATTGCATTGTTGGGTATTCTACCCCCGGAAACGCATATTAATTGGAACAATGTGATCTTCAAAATGTTGACTCTCAAGGGCATTTATGGAAGAGAGATTTTTTCTACGTGGTTCAAAATGACTGCGTTAATTGAAAGTGGACTTGATCTAAACCCGATCATCACACACCAATTCTCTTATGAAGACTACCAAGCAGGCTTTGACGCTATGATTTCCACCCATTCAGGGAAAGTCATTTTAAATTGGGACTAAGTTCTAGATCATGAGATCCCAAATTGGGATCTCATTTTACTTTTCTGACTATTCTTTTTTCCCATTTATTGATTTCAAATCTTCTTCCCACATATTTCTAAATATACTCACTTTTTTAGAATAAACCTCTTTGTTTTCAATTAAAGAGGTATCAATATCCGTGATGAAGTTCTTAAAAAAATCATAAAACTCCACAATTTTTTTAGTCATCATTTGTGATTTACGAATGTGTAAAATCAAATCAAAAAAATTCATGAACAAAATTTCGTAAGCTTGCCTTCCTTCCGCACTTTTAGACCAAGGAATACCTTTATTGAGAAAAACATTAAATAAGTCAAAATACGCCCCAAAAGCGTCTTTTTCTAGACCATTCTGATAAGCATTCTTGAAAGTTTTGCTGTAGGCTACCACACATTCATATCCCCCATATTGACTCCAAGCATCTTCACCTTCAATGGCAAGCAGTCCGATCATCTTTTTCACTAGGTGTACTTGAATTTTAGGACTAAAAAAAACGATATTTGCAGTCAGAAGAATCCAGTTTTTCAAAAGCTGCATCTGCAAAGGGATAAATGATGACTCCTCTTTTTTAATCTCTTCTTGGCAAGAATTTGTCAAAAAATATTCTCGCAATTCCTCATTTATAAGATAAGTCAAGGCTACCTTCTTTAGCCAAAAGTCTAATTCAACAGTTTTTAATCTTTGATCTTCTCTGGAAAACTCCCCTCCGATGTCATTAAAAAGTAATTTTACGAGAAATTCAACGCGTATAAACATGTCTTCGCTTTTTTCAAAATGCAATACAGGTTCGAAATATTTTTTTAGTTGTTCTTCACATATTTTCTTACTAAAAAATCCTCTAAAAAGATTTAGCAAAATTAAATAGTACATGAAATGGCCATCTATTTTTAAATCTAAATAATCAAAAGTTAATGTAAACACCTTTAAAGCTAAATTTTTCTGTATCGTAATTTTACGAGTATCATTTAGCAATAATTGGAAAATATGCTCTTGTTTATCTGTTTTAATATCTGAAATCAGAAGGGGATTTATCACAAATTTTTCTATTTTCAGAAAACACAAAATGGATTCGAATTGATTCACAAAGATAACAGGGTTTTGATGAAAAAAAACTTTCTGATAGCGTCTAAAAAGAATCAAGCCTTCCTTAATTAATCTTTTGCAAGGACAAGTGACTAAACGCTCAATGGTTTTGAGGACTATTTGCGTGTGTTGTTCTGTATCCACCGATCCAGAAAATGGAAATCGACGCAAAATGTAAAAATACATATCGAGAAACATCTTGGGTTGATTCATAAAAATCCCCTGTCGAAAAGCGGTCTCAAGCACCATTTCAACATCTTTTAGATAGTTTAATGCCTCTTCTGTCCTCTCTAGATTTGTGGAAATTTTTGTGTAGACGATTTTTTCTAAAATTTTTCCATGATCTAAACATAAACCGTGTTCCCCATTTGTCCCTCGAACCGCAGCAATGGATTGAAAATAAAGATCTTGAATCTTCGTAAAATCATTTAAATCCCAGTGAATGTATTTTTTTATGAGATTTAAGATGATGTCATGGCAAAATGACTTCTCGTGGGCTGGACAATGCTTCTCTAAGGTCAGCAAAAGAATGAGATAATCTCTCAAATGGCTTGAAAGAGTCGTCATATGGAGAGGAAAAATATTTTCCATAAAATAAGATTGCCCCAACGCCTCAACAAATTGGAAAACATATTTAATTCCTTTTGAGGTTTTAAAACATGCAGGAATTTCAGATCTTTTTTCCCCAATAAGTTTTGTAAAAGGTAAATCATCGCTTTTAATCTGAAGTCTTTGCATGAATAAAATGAAAAGCTTATCCATGTAGGGATGATATAGAGGTATGGCTTTTTCATTAGAAAAGCTATTCTCAAGCATCATCCGACTCACTTCAGTTATACAATGACACAATTCCAATAAATGCTTCTCTGAATAGCGATCAAAGGATTTAAAAAATAAATGCAACATATCCAAAGGTTTTTCAGATTTCAGATTTTTGAATTTTGATTTAAAATATGTGAGATAGATAACCCCTTGCTGTTCGTATGTTAAAAATATATCATGTAAACATTCGAAAAAACAGCGAGCTTCTTTTTCATTTGAGGCTTCCATCCATTTTAGGACTGTCTTTTCATTGAATAGTTTCTCATTCTCTAAAAACTTTCTCATGAGATGTAAAGCTTTTTCCTGTATGCGCAGATGTGGATGAGCAAGGCATTCCTCAATTATGATCTCAAGCATTTTAGGAGAAGAAAAGATAGTGTATTGCACTAGCAAATGGTGGAGATTTTCAAAAAAATCATCGCATAAAGAAAAACCATCGATTTTTTGCAATTGATTGGATATCTGCAACGCTGTAATCAGATTTTTTTCATCCTCAATGCTGATAGAATCTGGATCAGCGAACTTGCTGCACATTTTTGTACAGTGCTCAATTAACTTTTCTTTTTCTCTTTTCGCTTCACGATCTATTTCCTTGATCAAGCGTTCAACCTGAGAGATTCCTTTTTGCAAAATAGGATGTGTCGGATTCTTTTCTAACTCAGTAAATAATGTTTCCTTAACATATTTTAAATCCCTTAGGTGCTCAAAATTCAAAGCTTGTTTGATGATTTTAACGTATTTTTCTAAGCCTCCACGCATATGCAAAAATGGGACTAGTAAGTGCACAGCAAATTCTTTCAGCTGGATCATCACTTTAACACCTTTTTGATCCAGTAATTGATAGCAATTCTGATAATTATTTTTCTTAATAGACTCCTCGATAAAGACTTTCCAGGCCAGTTTTTCAGAAGTTTCAATTTTCGTTCTTTTTACATATAAATTTTCTAAAATTGGATAAAACGTGTCTAACATGTCCATCCGCATTAATACATTCAATAAAGATTGAGGTATCTGGTTCACATGAATGCTTAGATATCTTCCCCAAGCAAGAGCGGCATCATTTTCTGAAACGTTTAATAATTGCGAAATGAGTCGTTCCAAGGTCGGAATTGCAGATGATGAGAGAGCGGGACCTTTTCTCTTTTTCACTTCAATCAATTTATTCCACAAAAGATTAAAGCCTAAAATTTTTTCATGAGTAATCCAGAAGTCATTCAAATGCTTTTCTGAGAGTTTTTCAATATCCCTCCTAGTACTTTCAGGCAAGCCCTGTAAAACATTTGAATGGGCAATCAGTTGAACAAAAGCAAAAAAAGAAGATTCATTCCCAATCAGACTTTCTGTAAGAAACCCACCTAAATGAACTTGAAGGTTTGGTACCAAAGGAGAGGGGATCTTTTGAAATTTTAATAGAACAGCTAGGCAATCCGCTTCGTATGGAGATGGAGTGTCTTTTTTAAAGGCTTCTTTGAGGCACATTTGAAAACTTTTTAAAGTTTCTTCACTCATCTCAAGATTAGCCGTTCTTTTAACAAGATGTAACATCCATTTCAGTTTTTCCTCTTTGTTGAAAATCGTTGAGATCTTTTCATGAAAAAGGACACTTTGTAACTTTTCCAAATGGAGATCGTCTACATGTGTTAAAAGTTCATAGAAAAGAGATTTGAATTTTTCATCACTTATCTTACTTGAAAGCCCTTTTTTCACAATTTCGATGGCATCGCTAAAATTTTTTAGCTTTAGTTCTTTTTCCAGCAAGGCGACTGGAGATATGTGTAAAAGTAACTCTGGTTCATCTGCAATATGTATGAGAACTTCTGCTCCTTTTTGTTTAACTAACTGTTTTAAACAATGGTTCTGCTTTAACTCTTTAATTAAAACAATCCATGCGAATTGTGCAGAATTCTTCATCCGCAACTTGCGGTCATAAAATATTTCAATAATGGTAAACATTTCCTTCGGCAATGGAGCCATTTGCTTAAAGAGAGCCACTTGTCCATACGAGATATGTATCAGCTGGGGAAGAAGGGCATGCATCCAATAAAAAGCGAGTGAAATATGTTTAGGATCCTTAAGTAAGCTCGCAATTAATTTTTCTGTAAGAACGAGAGAAAGCGTATTCTTGCTATTTGTGTAATATGCTTTCCAAATATGGTGAAAAGGAATGATTTGTTTATCAAAGATTTCATTTTCTAATGAAATCTTTGATAAAAGCTTCCAGGACTTATCTGAAAAAAGATTTAGTTGAATAAATTTTAGTGCTAAATCAACCAATTGCTGCGGATGAATAGCTAAGCAAGCATCCAATAAAACCATTTGGTACTTATTTAGTATTTCTTCTAAGTGATTTGGCAATGTTTGATATTCCAATAATACATTTATGCAAGTCGTTAAACCTTCCTTGTGTATATTTTCACAGGCAGCTTCTAGCAAAAGTTTGTAAAGATTAAATACTGCGGAAGGATATTTCTCAGGATCCATGCCCTTGGAAACTTTTTCAAAAATCATCAAAATCGCTTGGCTTCGCTCATTTGTGAGGAACAAATTTTTAAAATGAGTTGTTCGAAAAATTTTGATTAAGCCATTCAACCAACATCTCTCAATGGGTAATTCCAGAAGAATTTGAAACACTAATGACGCTTTGTCTTTTAAGTTTAGATCCCCCTCCTCTTCTTGTAGAAGCTGTAGCAGAATATTTAGGGCTCCTTCCCTATTTCTTTCTGCTATTTTATTATCCAATATATGCATTAAAACGTGCTTTTTTCTGGCTTGCAAATGATTTTTGATGAACGAAATATGGCTCTCATCTTGGCAAATTTTGATGTATTTCCGACCAACTGCCTGAATCTGATTTTCAATTCCCTCTTCTACCACTCCTTCCCAAGAACAAACGTAGTGAATCGCTTTTTGAAGGATAGGTATTTCTCCTTCTAGGATTTGTTCTGCCAAAACAAGATAGTATTTCAACTTATTTAACCTGTACTCATCCGCTTGCCAGACATGGAATTTTTTTCCTTGTTTTAAGAAAGCCATTCCCATCTCTTTTAATTGTTCACTCGACAACATTTTTCTTAAACATGTTGCCCAGATACTTTTTGTGGTAGAGTCATCCAAAATACGATTTTTGCTAAGCTGACACATCAGATTAAGTAACAAGTCATGACGCTGTAAAGAGAGAAGTGCGTGCAAATAATCATTAAAGACGTTTTCATATTGGTATGGTTTTGATAGCGGTTCATAAACTTCTAAAAGAGGACTTGCTTCTTCCAAAAAAGGAATAATAAACTCGGCATAAACGGAGTTTTCAAATAAAATTTTAGATAACTCAATAAATACAAAGTAACTTGTTTCCATCGAGGCAAATTGGCGAAATTCTTTGAACATCCTGAATGCAATGGAGAGATCTGAAGATGCCATTTTGCAAATAAGCTCTTTGGAATACAGCTCATTCTGTTCCAATTGATGCCAAAGTTTTTCAGCTAACTTTTTTAGTTCCGCTTGAGGCAATTCGATGCAGGCATCGATCCAGTTTTTAACTTGCGCATGCATGCCGTCCTGATTTTGTAAAAACTCAAACAAAGGCTTAGCAAGTGCATTCCATGGCTCGATTGCATAAAACGCGCTAATCGTTTGTAAATTAAATAACAAATGTCTCCTTGAAGATTCCTTTGGAACAGCATCTAAAACACTTGGACAATTTTCAAAAAGAATATCGAAATCTGCTTGAGAAGGACTGCATGTCTGACATGTAAGCAATAAATTAAAACTTAAAACACGTATTGTGGGATGCTTTTCAAAACCTTCCTCTATAATCTTTGCTCGCAAAGGCTCTATGAATTGTTTTAAATGGGAAAGATAGGATGACAGCTGAGACCCTTCATGAGAAAAACGGTTTTTTGGCTGATAAATCTTCAAAAGTCGCTCATAATAATCTTTTAAAGAATCATGAAACTTAGCGAGACAAATCAAAAACCCTTTTTCAGGACTAAATGAAAAAAGGATCGATTTTTCATCCTTGATTCTAATCGCGGGTCCGCCATCATGCTTCGTTAAAAAAACCTCTATCCCCTCTTTTAACCGAGCTTCCTTAACACTTAAAGCTAGCAATGCAAAGCATTGATGGATTTCCATCACTTCAGTGAAAGTCAATCCCCGTTTGAAGATACCTTCTATCATCAAAGAAAAAACAGGGCTTTGCGATGCCTGGGGAATCACCTCTCTCGCAAGATGGTTGATCAAGTTAGCTGAGACATGCCCTTTAAGAGCAAGACACGCATTACATGTAATGGCAAAACAAGCTTTTTCATCGTTTTCATAATGCTTATTTAAAAAATTGATCAGCAAGAATTTGACTTGATCTTTTATTTGGAAAGGCGTTGTTACCTTTCTCAGGATCTTTTCTGTTAAGCGACGCATTTCGTGCCCGTAATCTTTGCGACCAGATGCAAGAAGAGCCATTCCTCTAGGCCAAGTAAATGTATTCATCTCTTCTGATGTGTGAATGATCCCTGTAATCATATCTGTAAAAGCTTGGGAAGGATCTGTAAAAAAGATAGATCCCCCCTCATCGAAACTTTCATACATGGGAAAAATAGCCTCTGTTGCGGCTAAAGGCCGTAATTCGCGAAGATATAGGTCTAAAGGTATTCGTATATTGTATTCAGGAAAACAGGGACTTTCTTTGATGATGAACGTGATATCGTAAACGGTTTTTTCTGATCCATTTTCCCAAGAAATGAGCGAAAAAAAAGGACACACCTTATTATTTTTTAAGTGGATATGATTCGTTGAAGACGATTGAGCCAAAAAGCTTCTTGCAAACTCATTGAGAAACTTCAAAACATTTTCATATTGCCCTCCGTGTTTAATTCCATATAAAATAAAAACGATGTCTTCATCTCTAACAGATGTGTCGAGTTCTTTTTTCAAATCATCGCAGATCTCATCCCGATCACTTTCTAACAGGCTATTTAAAAAATGGTTGAGATAAGATTTTCCTAGGATCCCTTTTTTTACACGACTCCCTGTATAGCATGCCTGAACACGGTCAAAATGCTTGCTGGCTTCATTGACAATTGCCGTACAAAATGTGGAGATCGTAAGCTTTGTTTCGGAAAAACCATACACATGCAGGGGCTTTTGCATGGCTTCAGAGAGGCGAGAGACATTATATATAGACAGTTGCTGAGGGTGGTGATATTTCGCATAGAATTCTGTTAATTTACCCATGCAATCTATGACACCTTTTTGCATAAGTTTCGCTGCAATTTGGTCTCTGGATTCTTCGCTAGGTATAAAAGTCTCCTGCAATGGATTAAAAACAACAGGGATTGAGGTAAAATGGTTGAGAACTCTTCCATCAAAAGATATTAAAGGATTAGTCAAAATAAAGTTCGGACAAAAATAGTGATCAGTAGCGTTTGAATGCATATTGAAACCAATGATTTAGAGTTTGTTGCGATCTAAAATTTAATCACAACAAACTCTAAATTTCCAAGTTATATCTCAACATGAAATAATTATTAACTCTTTTGAATTATCACAGTTGCCTTGTTAAGAATTGCTTTCCACGCTCATTTAAAGACTTCATTTTAGAATAAACATTTGAAAACTTTTTTTTCGAAAAAACCTACTTCTTTTTTTAAATCGAATTATTACAAAAAAATATGACTAGAGAAATTAAAATAACTAAATTCTTTTCTATCTTCCCCTTCAACTTTAATACCGTTTAAATCGGTTGCTATTAAAATTAGTAGTTGATCATTTTTTTTTAATGAAAAATTTCAAAACACAATAAATCGATCTGTCGTTAATCCAGGCACTCCGATTGGCTTATAAAAGTTTAGCTGTAGACCTTCCATCGGCACTTATAAAACCGTTCTGCAATAGATAAAGAGCCCCTTAAATTATATGCATCTTCATCCGGAAAAAAAGAAGTATAGTCATGTGCACTTGTAACAGGCTCTTCATCATGCAAATTTATTGGCTCAACCACTTTTTGCATTGCTACTGGTAAGAGATTCGGACAAACAGGAAAAGTCAGATTAGATGTCAAATGAATGATGGGGACCAAACAGCCTTCTAGATCTGTCTAGTCCCCTCGTTATAAGTTAAAAATGCTTATTGCGCTTCAAAGCTTGGACAATCAACTTATTTCTTGTTTATTGTCTCAATTGTGACAAAGCCTACAACCTTCCTTTCAAGCAACTCAGGTTTTAAATTGTCTTTTTTGAGTATGATCAATGCCTTACCAAAAGCTTTTCTATCATAAAAAATATCTGTCCATTTAATCAGTAGACTAACTAATACATCTCTTTCTTCTTTCTCAAGAGGAAGAGTTCGCATCATCAATGTGATTTGACCACTGATTTTTGCCATTAAATTTATGAATGGCTCATCCACAGGAGCATTGTCTTTAATAATAAGAACTAAGGCTCTGTTAAATACTTCACAAAGTTTAAATGCTTCACCTAGATTAGAAAAACCGACGGCTTTGCTAGCGTCTAAAATAGAGTTGAGTATAGCATAAAACTTATTCGAGAATTCGAAAGCTTTATTTTCAAGTGCACTGTATATGAATGCCAATATCTCTTGAAAACGAATATGAGCTGTCTCAACATTCCATACTTTGACTTTCTTGAAAGATTTAATCCAGACCTCTAAGATCTCATTAAACAATATAGAGGCTAGCTCTTGACCTTTTTGAGTCTTTTTAAATATATCTAAAGAATATTCCGGATTACTAGCTAAAACCAAACTAAAATACGCTATTTGCGTTTCTTTTTTATTAGAAAAATCAGAGCCATTATTTTCTAACAAATTCCAAAAAAGACGATAACAATCTAGGATTAAATCAAAATCTCTCTCCCCTCTTTTTAAAAGGATATCCTGAAAATATCTTAATAAGTCTGCTCTACAATAAGGTGTAAATAAATCGGCATGGATTGCAAATTTAATCACATTTTTAATGAGTTGGCTTTCTACATCGTGCAAAGCTTTTTTCTTATCTTTTATTTTTCCAGCCCTCAATCGCTTCAAAATCTCAGGATAATTTCTTTCTTCAGATGGCTTTTCACTCAAAAAAGAAGTCTCAAATTTATTTAACCAATGATCAATCTTGGCTAACCTTAAGATTTGTTCGTCATAAGAGAGCTTTATGATGGGAGAATCTTTCAAATCGCAAAAAAGGAGTGAGAAAAGTGGTGTAAATTGAGAGAGATCTCCAATCAGAGACATTTCAAAAACACTGAGTCCTATTTTATCCACGTAAGAATAAAACTTATTATAATGTCCTTCAAAAATAGAGTCGTCAATTGCTCCAACCAATAGATTAAAGCCTTTTTTCCAAAATTTATTGGAATTCGCATTATTAGATAATGCATCAAAAACTTTATCAAAGGCTCGCAGGCATAATGCTTGACCTTTTTTTGTTCCATCATAAAAAACAAAAAAAGGCCTTGATTCATCAATGGAAACTTCCCCTGTTGGAGAAAGTAAAATACCTTGCGTATACAACAAATCTTCTATCTCTCTGATTAATTCTTCCATGCCCATCTGTGCAAGTATGAAGTCGAGATATTCAAAATAAGTTTCAATATTCTTTTTTACTAAAATGCGACTGTAGTTTTTAAAGATTAGAATACTTAAGCATTTACTTTCAAAATCAGGTTTATTTCCGAGCATCTTTATTGCCCATTCCACTATGCTGGTCACTTTCTCTCTTGCTAATTCTGCACCTTCCGGAAATGACCCATTAACGCATAAGAAAATTTTACAAAACCTTTCGATATCGAAAGGTGCACGATTTTTCATGAGCATTGTATGTAAAATCTTATTCAAAGTGTGTGGAAAATCGCGATAATCAAAATGAATGAGCTTTTCGATTAAATCTAACATCACATTGTGAAAATACGAGGCTCGATTTGGCACTGGAGAATAGGGATACAGATCCCAGAGTAGAGCAGAGAAACGGTTCAGATAATACGAAAATGTGCCATAATACATTCTCGGTAAATCTTCTGGACATAGTGAACAGAAGAAGACTTCGGTAAATTCAAAAATACGTTCATAAATAATAGGTGTTAAAAAGTGTGGAAATGGCTGTGGAAAAATTCTTTCAATCTTAGCCAATTGATCTGGATTACTCTGAATCCCAGGTTCGTGGCAGTCAAATAAAACATCTAAAAGAAAACGATCACGCTCCTCTTTTGGCAAATGTTTTCGTTTTTCTAAATAACTATCTTCGGGGCTTTGTTTAAGCCATAAGTACAGCATCGCATTGAAGTATTTAATATGCACAAATTTAGTGGCATTCTCCTCATTATATTGAAGAATGATTTTTGCAGCTTCTGCTACACATTCAGCCTTTTCCTTTGGAGATTTTTCAAATTTCAAGAAATACTGATAGAAGAGATCGATCGCAAATAATTTTTTATTTTTTAAGCAAACATAAATCCATCGAATTACAGTCTGATCAATTTGATCTTGGCTTAGAAATTGAAGAGCTTGTGGACTTTCCAATATCTCAAATATCACTTTAATAAAATTTTCATCTTGGGAAGGTAATTCCATCCAACGGCAGAAGATCTCAAAGCAATCGCTACCTTTCACTGGGAGAAGGCGATGCTTTAAAATAGAAAATTTTCCTCGAATGACCAAATTTGGATGCAGAATGCAGGCTTCCATAACCAAATCGACCCATTGTGTATCCGTTTTGGTGGCATAGACATCCAAAACTTTTAGCATCTCTTGAATCACCTGGCGCTGGCCTGCATTTTGAGGATTGTAAGAACGTTTTAATAAGGTGAGAAGAAATTGTTCTTTTTTCAAACACATCGGTTCATTTTCGAATGCAACGACCAATGCTTTGCATCCCTCTAAAATATTTTTTAATTTATTATGCTGAATCAGTTTCTCAATGGGATGAATAAAATTTTTATGCTCAGATAAATGTAAATAAAAAGCCTTTCGCTGGGCAATTAATCTTTCGTCTTTGAAAAAATGTGTAATTGAAGAATCTTGATACCACTGATTGGGATCAAAAGAAGGGAGGCTTTCAAATAGAGGTATACAGTTTAATAAACACGCAGCCTTTTCGTCGGGATCATTTTTTAAAATGTCTTCTTCAATGATTTTCTGCTTAAAAATTCCTAAAAAATTTTCCTTCAAACGTTGCGATTTATTTCGTTGTATTTTTTCAATAAGATCTAGCCAATAGAGTGGTTCATTGAGTTTTCCGACTTGAACAAGGCTGAAAAATAGATCGAGATCCTCCTCACTTTGGCAAGGAGAAGTTAAAAATGGCTCCACAAGGACGGCTGCATATTCTACCAAATCAGCGATCACGTTTTTCCCTTGTTTCTCAATTAAAATAAAGATAGGGTCAAGGTGTTTTTTTGTTATGCAATCCTCTGCAAGTACTTTCCACGCAGCTTTTTTACTTTGTGGATCTTTCCATTTTTTTTCATAGAAAAGTGCGAGGAGATGATAAAGCTCAGCCGGGAATGACTGATTAAGACTAACGCCCAAGCGCAACAACATTTTTATGGAAGAATTCCCTGAAAAATATTTTAAAATTTGCTCAGTCCAAAAATGTGCAAACGCAATTTGAGAGATATCGATTAGGCGGGAAATCAATATTTCAAGCACCTCTGGATTTAACTTTGCAACGTCTTTTTTATGGGCATAGTCTTTCCAGAGATGGTGAAAACCGAGAATCTCTTCCGAAACTTGAGAGGATTTTAAATAATTGAGAGATAATCGATTCATCCTTTTTAGAAAAATCTCAGCATGCGTTGGCAAACATTGATGATTAATCAAAAATTGAACCAGTTCAGCAAACATTGTTTTAATGGGTAGGCTTAGACTAAATTCTAAGAGATTTAAATTAATTAATTTAAGACACTTTCGTAAATTCGCGGGGATCTCTTTAAAAAGCAAAAGAGTTTGTAAGCATGCTATTGCCTGATTGGGATAACCGTTCATGTGGCCATTGCTAAAGACATCTCTTAACAAAAGCTCAAATAGTCTCTGCTGATTCCTCGAAAATTGACCTGTCGTTGTTTCGCCAGTCAATATTTGAAAAAACCGAAGAATCCACGTCACTTTTTCGTTTTTATCATCTTTGAAAAGCGTATTAAATTCATTCTCTAAAAGAATCTTGAATACCACATCCATTAAATTGGAATCTTTTAAATGCTCTGGATTTTCAACGATCTGTGAAAAAAACCTCCTAAATATCTTGATCGTTATTTTTTGGGGATATTGAAATATTTTTAATAATCCTTCAGCTGCTTGCACATAATGCCCTTGATCTATTTCGAATTTCAAAGCATTCAAAACGATTTTCATTTGATCTATTTTAGAGATGAAGGCTAGGTAAGATTCAGGAACCTCTTTTGCAATGACATGCTTTCCTCCATCTTTAATGACAGAATCCACCAAAGACGTAATGCGAGGATTCGCTTTGGAATGTGAACAAATGAAATTTAAAATTTCTTTTTTTTCGATATTCCAATTTGAATCGTTAGCGTGAAATAAATTCTCGGCTAAAGAAATCACCAAAGATAAATTTGTCCGCGTCCATGCGCAATGTCTTTTTCCTTCTTCCCACAGGGAGATCGCTTTTGGCATATCTTTTATTTGGATCATTTTGTTAAAAATTGTGTCCCATACAGGATCTTCCGATGGTTCCACAATTTTTTGTTCAGTCAAAATAAATAAAAGGCTACACGCCATTGTGTAATATTTTTTTTCAATAAGACACGTAAAAATGCGAGAAAATACGTGATCGCTTTTTATTCTAAAGGGCGTTAGATGAAAAACTAAATCTTTTTCTTTAAGAAATGGAAAAGAGGCTTTTAGATATTCCACAAAAGAGAAAGTATTCGCATTAAGAAAGACTTCGGCTAAGTCCAAAAATAGCTTGTACCGACATTCCGCATTCGCAACAGGTAAAGCACAAAGTGACTTATACAAATCCAAAGAAAGCTTTAAGTCAATCTGTATAAATTTATACAGCATATCGATGTGGTAAGCTTCATTTTGATTTAAAGAAGGAGGACTTTTTTTCCAAATATCCATAACAAGCTGGTAAGCCTTGGGACTTTGAATACCAGCAAGCGCCCACACCCATGCAACTAACGGAAGGCTTCTTGGGGAATAATTTTGAAAATGACGATACATAATCAACGCAGAGCTTGCCCATGGTTCAAATCGTGAATAAATAAGCAAATTCACCATTTGATAACCCAAATTGATTTTTTTCAAAGGATCTTGCACCATCTCTAAAAGATTCACATGCTTTTTAAGAAGAAGCTCTAGAGAAACAATTGTGGGATTACAAGTCTGGCATGCCGCTAAAAGATAATAGCTCAAAATATAGCTAAAAGGTTCATTTCCAAATCCTTTAAATCGGATTGTCTCTTCAAGAGATTTTAAAAAAAAATGTAAGTAATGAGCGTTATCGGAAAGTTGTGAGCGCTCATTGAGATCAAAGGAATTTATAGGTAGATAGGCATCCAAAACTTTTTCTAGATATTCAACTGTAGAGGGACGATTAGACATCAGTTCTAAACACAAATTAAAGCCTGAACAGGGTTCCAACGGCAAAAAAATAGATTTTCCTTCTTCTTGGATTTTAATTGCAGGAGCCCCTTCATGCTTAGTCATAATGACATGCAATCTCTTTTTTTTTAAAGATGGGCGTCTAACTCCCAAAGCCACAATGGCAAAGCACTGCTGGATTTGCATCACTTCCTCAAACGACATTCCCCATTCACTAATCCCCTCTTGAATCAATGAAAAAATGGAATGGGGATTTTCAATCTTTGTTCGGGCGGTCAGAACTTCATAAATTTGATCTAATTCATGTGTTTTGACATGTGGTTTAATGCTTAAACATGCATTGCAAGCCATCGTCAAGCACATTTTAGCAGACTTTTCACCTTCTTTGTCTTGAAAATTTAAAATGGCTGAAGTCATCATTTCAACGCGTTTGCTCTTTTCTGAACGACTAAAAAAGTGATTCACAAACTGCCAAATTAAACTTTTGTGCGCTCGAGCATCTGACGCCTTCTGAAAGCCACCTCCGTAATCTCGGTATCCATCTGAAATAAGGGCAATCAATTTTGCAAAAGACTCAGCATTCACATCTTCGAAGTGATTCACATGTAAAATTTTTGTCAAAAAATCTGCCAATCCCTGCATGCCATCATTTTGCGATTCAGCTTCAAGATCCTCATTCTTTTCGCCAATAGGCAGAATGGGCCAATAAATATTCGGAATAATAGGCAAGTGGATCTTGCAATTAGAAAAGCTTTCGAGGGGAAGACGGGTTTGCATTTCCAAAAAGCAATCATTTTGCGCAAGTGTGAAAATAAAATGCCATCTTGTTCCATCTAGCTTGCTGATCCATGTGACATGACGTCTCCCCACTGGCTCACTATCTTGGAATAGCTCCCCTGGAAGTTTGACTAGAAGTTGGAGAAAAGATGTGTAAGTTTTTGCTAAAAGATTTTCTGACAGGAAATATAGCTCAACAAATTCTTGTGTGATGACATGCGATAATTCGGTATTCATTTCCGAACTTAAGGTTTTAACCTTTCCGTTGGTTAATACATCTACAATGCGAGTAAAATAACCTTTTCCCAGAAATGCTTGCTTTAATCCCTTTCCTGAAAAGGCAATGCTGATTTCAGGATTTTGAAAATAGGCATGCAGAAGGTGATGTAATGTCACGACTTCACCTTTTTCTAGAATTCCTAAGACATGATATAACGCCTGACAAAGGCGATCGAATTCCCCCTTATCTAAAGCAAAAAAGCCTCGTTTTACATTGTTTTTTATCTGATCCGTTAATCTTCCATATCGATCCGCATTTCCCTCTCTAATCATCTCCAACAAAATTTGGTCGAAAGGATCTATAGCGGGAAAAAATTCGTTTAAACCGATCGGAGATCTTGCACTGCCTGCATAGGACTCATGCGGCTCAAAGGTCGGACTTACTAAGGGAGAAGGAGTTACTCGTGATTGGCAGTCAAAATTTAAGAATGGGATGTTCATGTGTCGTTTTTCCTGTAATAATTATACTAATGGTGGATGAATTGAGTTCGCCCGAATTCCGTGAATGGATTAACCATTAACACGTGATATTTTGAATAAATATGACTCGAAGCCTATACAAACGATAGGCTTCCAAGGGATGATTTAATTCTCATATTTACTTAAGAATCTTATCCCCATTTTTAACTTATTGTTTTTTTCATAAATGATTAACCATTTTTTTCGTAGTTCATTAATTTTCGAATTCAATTCTTCGGTTACTTCATTTTTCTTCAGCTGAGGAATAAAAATTTTAGAAAGGAGGAATTCCATAAATTCCTGATCTTCTTTTTCCTTGAATTTTATAAATTTTACATCTCTTATTAAACCACTTAAAATGTAGTCTAAGATGTCGCAATAAACATTTAAACAATTTAGAGAACCTAATTTTGAAATTTCATCAAAAAATTTCATAATACTGTGATAAAAATTACGGAACGCGATTCGATCGTATAATTTCTGATAAGTTCCATTAAACAAAGATTTAATCATTTCAGCACATAGATCAAAATCCTCTATGAGCTCTATTTCCTTTGAAGAGCCATTTTTTCTCAATTCAATGAAATAGCTTAAAAAAAGGACATAAACTTTATTCGTTTCGTACACTTCGAACGAGCTATGTTCTAATAATTCCATCAAATTTTTATATGAAAATAGAATTAATTCTCTTCCGAGTTGCTCTATTTTTTTATTCGGATGTTTAATGAAGTATCTTTGGATGGCCTTTAAAACATATAATCCTCTTTTCTGCATGTTTTCAGGGCAAGAAGCAAATAATTCAATAAACTCCTTTAACAATTCAGCTTCTACGACGAACTGACCTTCCACAGTATCTGGAATTATAGATTCTATTTCCCGACTTAAAATTTTTTGTCTCAATTTTTGATTGGAAGAAGGCAAGACTTTAATTAATTCTTTTAAATAAAAATCGACTTCTCTCAATTTAATCTTAAATGCTCTCGGAAGGAAAACATCTGTCGATTGATAATTTTGAAATAGGCAATCAAAAAAATTATCTACATATAAATGTGGTGAATTTTTCATATCCCTAATCATTACTTTTCCAATTTTTTTCAATAAAATATAGAACTGGCCCATCGCATTATCGAAAAAATGCCTTTGAGAAAAAGTACTTAAATAATAGAGACCAATTTGGATAAAATTGTTTCCATTTAACCTTTCTTCTAGAGAATCAATGATTGTATGGCTTAGTTTAATAAAAAAATCTTTTCTCTCTTCGTGCCCATTTAAGCATAAAAATATTGTTTGTATTTTTAATGTATAATAATTAATCAGATCCATATAAGAATTTTCATGGCGTACATTCAACATAGAAGTTAAAGATTCAAAATATATATTTCGATCTTTTAAGAAAGTCTTGTGGTGAGTATCAAAAAATCTCAGTCCATCCACACCATAATCATTGATCATTCGATTTAAGATTTTCTTTGCGATGCAAGCTTGTTGCCATTCAGAAATCTTCGAACATTTTGGCCATTTATCGTATACCCACAGAAACAATTCGTGGTAGAGATTCTCATCATCGACAAAAAGGCCCGCCATGACGGCATCACCAAGAATAACATCCATTCCATCAGAATGAACCTGTTTATTTATGATACATGCTTTTGAATAGATAAATTTTGTGAGATGCCTAATGAATTGCTTACAATGCGATCTCTTTTTTTCTTCCTTAGGAATCAGATAATATATTTTGGTGAATTCGCTTAAACAGATTTTGAAAGTCTTTAAAAAATCGGGATTTTCGCACTTTTCGGAAAAATTAAAATCAAACATCACTTCCATAAAAGCAAGATATCTCTCAATAAAAATAGGATCTTTTGTGGAAGGGGCCTCATTTCCCAGTATGGGAAACAACTGCTGATAAATTAAACGAGGAGACGTGAATGTCGAGTTTTCGGGAATTTTCCCCCAAATTTTAGGGATAGGCTTCTCTGTTAGGTATAGGGTTAAAAAGGCATGAAAAAGAATGTAATTTTTATTATTCAAATCCATGCTAAAGATCATTTCTGAAATTTTTAGCAAACAAAGTTGGCGCTCTTGTGGAAAAGATTGATACCTCTCAAAATTGTCATAAAAAAGACGCGCTGCATTAAGCTTCGCTCCCCCGGTATCACTAGCCAAAAGCTTTGTACTAAGCCATTTCACATAAAGCAAATTTATTTCAGCTCGAGTCAAAAAATGTTCCAAATTTTTTTCTTCGAGAATTTCCAGATTTTTTTTAAGTACTTCAGATTCCTTAACAGACATCTGTTGAATAAGCAAAAGATAAAAGTCTTGAGGGATTTCATTACTTTGACCGCTAATGAATCTTAGGATTAAGCAGCTTAATTCATATTCTACGTGGATATTTTGATTCGAGGCCATTGTCTCAATGACTCGATTCAATAAATGTGGACTTGTGAGCTTTTGATACACATTCAACAATTTGATAATTTCTTGTCTCAGATTGTTTTCTTCGGGCTGACATCGTTTGATCAATGCGATGAAAAATTTTTCTGCAATCTGATTTTCTCCATCCAAAAGACGTTCCTTAAGGGCTTTGCATCCAAGCAAAGCCATGTTTTGCGAAATGTGGTGCACTAAAAATTCTATTATCTTGGAATCTGCTAATTCAAACGACAGACGATCTTCTTTTTTTATTTTTCGATATAACTTTTGATATCCTTGTATTAGGTTGTGTGCAATCTCTGCATCCATCTGGTCTAGCAAAGAAATCACCCCATTAAAGATTTGGTTGTAAAAAGCAATTCTCTCAACACGAAGCTGCACATTTTCAAAAAAAGTAAAAATCGCGACATTTTCCATCCACTGTTCATAGGTAAAAAATGGAAGCATCCTCATCAAACACTCAGCCTTCTCCTGAAGAGTTGCCGGAAATTGTTTGTTGTTGATCACTTTTTTTACAAAAAGATGATAAAAAGACTCGTTGGCATCTTTCGATTTGAATTGCAGAATTTTTTCAGAAAAAACGATCCAATCTTTAATTTCTTCTATTTTGCCATGTTCAACAATGGATAAAAATGAAGCAAAATTTACATTTAAAGGAAAATTAAGCAACAATGCCTTTGCAACATCTTTAAGCTCAATACTCACTTTTTTCCCATGCTGCTGGATCAGATGAAATATGGAATGATATCTTCCCTGTGCGATCAATGCTTTGGCAAAAGCAAGCCAGTCAACATTTTTTTGATACAAGTTTTCCAAAAGTTCATTTTCCTGTGAAGACTCAATGAAACCACTTAATCGCACGCATAATTCAAGCTGAGAAGGGGATAAATGGGATAGTGTAGAGGTTAATTTTTGGGCCCAATAAAAAGCTGCAGGCTTTGAGAAAAAGGCCCAAATGAGTTTTTCAAATAGTACAATAGTCTTTTCATTGTGAATGCGATCTACTTTAAAATAGGCTTTACATAGATCATGAATCCCCTGAATAACTTGTAAATGAGGGGCATCCTTCAAGACTTCCAAAGCAAAAAGTTCGAGTTCCTCTTGAGATACTTCTAAACAGTTGTTGTGGAGACACAATTGGATTAACGCAAAGAAGGTTTCAGGTTGTGCCTTTACATAGCTACAGCGCAATAACTGGATAAGATCGTTCTCTATATACCTTTTTAAAGCCGGAGGAAGCTTTGTAAATTTTTGTAATAAATTTAAACAAAAGGAGGCGGATTCAGCATAAGAAGGATCATCTAACGTTTCTTTCATCAAAGTGATCAATAAATTTTGCAAAGGTAAGGAGAACTGCTCGAGCATTAAATCGGCCGAAAAACTTTTTACCAAATCCAGCAAGCAATTGACTTTGAAATCCTTCTCAAAATGATTGACAAAAGTTTCATGCGCAATCATTTTCTGAATCCCCTCAAGATACCTGAATCCATGTGTAGAAATGATTTCCTGAATTAAAGCATTTGTTAAATCTTGGAAAAAGTCTTGGCCATCGCACGGATTACCATTTAAAATCTGATTCACAATCACTAGACTTTCATCAATATTTTTAATCTTAATCTCATAGGCTAGAGCATTCAATAAAATCTGTATCTTCTCGTTTGGTAATAAATGAGGCAAGTATGCCGATGGAACTTTTCGAACGATCCCAATCCCACCTTGTTGTTGAATATGCACAAGTACAAGCTGATGAATTCTTTCATCCTTCGCATGAGATGTGCAGACATAGTTGAGAATTTTTGGAAATTCTTCAGAAGATGGGGTTTCCTTTTCAGCAAGATATTCTGCAAGTAATAGCGCATTTTTTAGATTGCTTTCTTTGTCTTGCCAAACCTTATATTGCTTGCCATCGTTCCAAAAAGCGAGTCCAAGCTCTTTAAATTGTTCTTGGGATAGGATATGTCCTAAACAATCTCTCCATAGTGCCATTACATCGGGATGATCTTTTTCGAGAATATTTTTCTCTGTCAGATTTAATAACAATTCACGTGCATAGGCCAGATTTTTAGACGAAATTAGACGCTGCATCACCTTCATAAATAGTTCGACACATTGCCTTCTGAGTTCGAGATTTTCACTCGTGTAATGTGCTTTTCCAGATTCCAGAAATTTCATCAAATCTTTTATTTCACACTGCTTATCTTGTAAAACTTTAAGCCCTAACTTAATAAAAAAAAGGGTGCGCTTTTCTTGATTTTTGACAGGCGTCTCCATCAATTGGCTGAACATGTGCAGTGTCGTTTGAAGACTTATCGATGATAGATGATAGATCAACTTCATCGAAAAATTTTCGTTCTCCATTAGTTTGGGAGCTTTTTCCCAAATATTCCTCGTCAATTCAGCTGCAATGGTAGATTTTGTCCCTATGAGAGCTTGGATCCAGGCTGGAATCGTTTTACGACCTTCTGTTTTTAACGCTTTAAAGTTCCCAAACATTTTTGCGCTCCATGCATTCCAAGGCGAAACCTGATTTAATAAGGCTTCTAAGTGTTCGATAAGGAGATCGTTGTGCTCATCAGTATCAAATACAAAAGGAAAATACTTCAAGAGTTTAAGAACATTAACCTGAGAGACTTGGCTTGTTTGCATAGCCACTAAAAGCTTATAGCTGAGTTTGCTGACAAATGGATTATGACCAAATCCATTTTTTCGAATCTCACTTTGCAACGGATCTAAAAATTCAATAAGCTGCCTTGGATAGGGAGAAAGCTGCGATCCAACGTTTTCTGAATAAGCATTCAGGGGTGAATAAGCACGTAGCAATTGATTAAAATACTCCTGCAACTGTTCATTTTTGGATAAATCTAAACAGATGCGATATCCGACAAGAGGGTCAAAAGGAATGAAAACCGAAAGACTATCTTCTAGAATTTTGACAGAAGGTTTTTCTTCAAACTTTGTTAAAAAAATGCAGAGATTATCATGTCGCAGTGTTGGATTTTTTACTCCAAAACTCAAGGTGGCAAAGCATGCCTGGATATGCATGACATCTAGGAACGATAATTGGTATTGGAGGACTCCTTCTTTTATCAGTGCGAATGGGGAATAGGGATTATTGAAAGCAATGCTATCGACTAAAGATAGAAAAAGAGCATGAATTTTTGTCGCAGGAAAAAATTTTCTCAGACACAGGCAGGCATTGCATGCCATGGTGAAAGTCATTTTTTGGTCATTCGGGTGATGCTCTTTCAAATAATTGATGAGCTTCGTTCTTACCCCATCCAAAACTGTTTCAGTGCCATGCTCCATTAATTTTAAACTTAATGCATCGATGAGGCTTTCAGCTTTCCCTTCCTCCAACTCATAAAAACGTCTTTCTTGCGATATGAGTGCGATGAGCATGGGCCACATTTGTTCATTTAAATCTTCCGCTTTGCCATGTACGATGCGAGTGATGAAATCGACAATTCCTTGCGAAGCATTTTCATAACCATTGCCACTCTCTAATGGTGCTCCCACAGGATAAAAGATCTTTTCTTGTGAGGAGGAAAGATGTGGATTGAGCACAATGCAAAGCTCTTTTTCAGGAACGCATCGATCTCTTTTAAAGGAAAAAACCAGTTCACAGACTTGAGCTTTCTTAGTTGAATTTTGAAATTGATTTTTCCATGAAACGAGAGTAAAGTTTGGCTGAATTTTTCTATTTTCTAAACCAGCGTGCCGAATTGTTGCATAGTCGGATGCTTCAATCTTCGCCAAAAGGTGAATGGTTTCATCCACCATGCATTTTAAAGAACCTTCTTGCGGATTTTCCAATAAAATGAAGTAATCTTCATCTCTTGTTTCACGAGATAATTCCTTGAGAATTCCTACATCTAATTCTTCCAGCTGACCATCTGAAATCATTCTCAGAAAAAGTGCAAAATACTCTTTTCCAAGAACCATTTTTTTTACCCCACTTCCGACATAGCAAGCCATGGCTGATTGTGCATAATGCTGAGCATTGCTACACAAAGTTTTAAGCAATTCCCCCATTTGAAATGGACCGCATCTAAACATCCGATTTTCTATTAAACTTCGACGTATTTCCTGTACCTTCTTTTCTTCCAACGCAGGTGGGTTCTCAAACGTTTCATAGAACTTTGGAGTTAAAACACCTCTGGTATCCATGTATCCCAATTCAATAAAAACCTTTACGCGTTGATCAAGTGGATCTTCTGAAGGAATAAAAGGTGGAATTTCTATTGAAAAACGAGATGAAATAGCGAAATGCGCAGGCTCTGATGCCTCACTTTGCTCCACAGAATCCACATTTGAAATAGTTCGAATATTAAATGAAGTAGGAGAAAACATAAAAAAATACCTTTTGCAAATCGGCTTCTCAATGGGCACAAGACTATCTGTTTAAACTTTTATTTCTCGGCAGTAAAAAACTTTTCAAGTTTAAACAATATATACTAAAACCTATTTTCAACAAAAAGGATAATAAAAAAATTAAACAATAAAAAACCCTGAACCTGTGCTAATCAAGTTCAGGGTAAAAATATAGTTATTATTTATTATTATATAATTAAGTTATTTTTTTTCTTTCTTAAGGTATTTTTTATCTTGTAATATTGCTCGTGCTGTTAGCTTAACAGTTTCGAGTCCTCCACTAAATCCCAATTGACGCATCATAACATCCAGATGAAGAACTTCTTGATGGAGAGCTTCATTGACAGCTTCAAGATAGGCGATTTTTTTCAAAATCTCTGATATAGTCATCAATTCCTCCCGCTAAAGAGCTTAAGATTGTACATAGATGTTATGAACAGCTTCGATATAATCATCCAATTATTAATACGACATAAAGAATGAATGAGAATTTGATTAATTTTATGCTTAAGGACTTTCCTTTTCTTTGTTTTCGTCATTTGGGTGAGCAAGCATCTCCCCCCCTATCCATTTAGCGGATTCCACACCTTTTGGAAATCCCACTTTACGGAGCAATTCATCTAAATCGCACACCTCGGTTGTTAGTTGGTCATTAACAAATTCGAGATAGGCAAGTCTTTTTAATAATTCTTCTTTAGTCTTCATGATGCCTCCGTACGAGATTCAATTTTATAATTGCGAATATGATGCCAACATTTCTCAAATTCAAGTAAACGTCTTTTTATTTCTAGCCCACATGAAAACCCTCCTAAAGCTGCTTTCGAAGCGATTACTCGGTGACAAGGAATCAAAAGAGGAAAATTATTCCTCGCGCACGCTGTGCCTACAGCCCTTGCAGCTCCTTTAGAACCAACAGCTTCGGCAACATCCCCGTAGGATGCTAATTGTCCTATAGAAAGAGTGGTTAAATATTCCCAGACTTTGCGATGAAAAGCAGAAATCTTTGGAGAAAAGTATAATGCGGGTAACGTGCCCGGGAGACGATCTAAATAATTTTTCATCCATGTATGGATTTGCTTTTGAACTTGTTTATTTCGAGCAGAATCACCATAAAGATACCACTCCAAGCCTTCACCGTTACCTAAGGTCATGTATATGTGGTGGATGCGGTTTTCGACGAGCTCGAAATGAACCCCAATAGCAGGTCCATGTGACTTTTTAGTGGTTTCAAAGAGAGGCATTTTCATACTTGACCTCAGAAGATAAATTAGGAATGATGGATGTTTATAAAATCCTAACAAGCGAGAAGCCATGATCAAGCAATTTTCAGACTACTTCTGGGACCAGGGAATTCCTATAGGACGTTATCCGATTGGGGAAGCTGAATCGACGAGAATAAGCTATAAAATTGTGATGGATCCTTACCGAAAGCATATTTCTGTGGAAAAGTATAAGGGGGTTCAATTTATTTCCACAATCTATGATTCTTTGTTTTTAGATTTTCGGCATTTAAAACGGGGAGAGCAACACTCCTGGCAAAAAATTCCGATCGAAGAAACACCTACTCAAACAACATGCTTGATTCGGAACCAAGACGATCGAATCGTTTACAAAGAAGTGCATTCTTTTGTTGGACACCGCTGCAAACAGTGTGAAGTGTTTTCTGCTCAGGACATTAAACTTTCAACCCAACAAGTATTATATACGGAACTCGGTGATGCTTTTAATGGAGTGATTTTATTTGATACTGAAGGAAAGGCTGTTTTGCTAAAAAAATATGCAATCAATGAAGAGAATGGCGAATTTAGTGAAATGCTACAAGAAGAATGGGACATGGAAAATTTTTCATTTGCAAAGAAAAAATAAGAGCACACATAGCGTGTGCTCTTGCCAGCAACTAGCGGATTTTTGGATTCGCTAGTAAGTCATAACTGATTTTACTGACTGGCTTGCCTTGGTAATACCATTCTGTCTTCGAGTTATCTCCCAAATAGAGCGCACATGGCCCGTGTTTGAGATCTTCTTGCCAAGAAATTTCTTCGACAATTTCTTTACCATTACGATAGTGTCGTTCTAAACCATTCTTTTTTCCTTCGACATAGACTATCTCAGAAACTTTTTCCCCATTTTGGTAAGTGGTCATTACACCATGTAGATTCCCATTTGACCAATCCTCTACAGTATGCGGTTCCCCACCAGGGTAAAATGTTTTGCGCACCCCTTGAATTTGATCATTGACATATGGAATCACTTCTTTTGGTGCTCCATTTGGATAAGCCGTTGTTCTAAGAACGAGGCGTCCATGATCAATAGTATCTGTAGCTGTCAGTATTCCATAAGGATCACGTGAAATACGTGTTCCATTTCCATTATCCACCACAGATTCGACTTGATTAGAAGGTGTAAAGTATTCAGCTTCAATGAGAAGGGCATCTACATACTTTTCACGGAATCGCGGGGATCCACTTTCATACCAAACAGTGACATTTTCTGTTGTAGCAGAGGGATATTGCACTTCACGCATTGGGATACCTGAAGAGTAATAGGTTAAGTCAGATTTTAGCTGACCGTGCTCATAGCTTTCCATTTTTTCAACGGTATCACCATAAGGAAACGTATAAGTTGTTTCGCCATGTAATTCCCCATCCACATAATTCTTTGCAACTACGACACCATTTTTAAGTGTGGAAACAACTTTACCATTTTCCCCTCGTGAAGTCCAGTCTTGCTGAGGAACAGTTACCCCGTATTTATGGACATATTTACAATCTACAATTTCTTCCCCATTAATACAGGCTGGTTTCTTTGCACATCCCGTAGCAAGCACTGTCGCTCCTATTAATCCTACAATCCATACAAACCGCATAGTCAAACTCCGTCAATTATCTCATTTTATAATGCTTTGGCAGAACTGATTTGTTCTGTTACATATCCCATAATCCGCGCATGATCCGCATCTACTTTCTCCTGTGCAACAGTTCTTTTTGCATCGCGGTAAGTAAATCGAAACGTGACGTTTTTACAATCTTTGCCCAATTTATCGCTGGTGTATACGTCGAGCAGGACAACCTCCTCCAAAAGATTCGAACGTACAGCGTGGATCCAATCAAAAACGTTTTGAATAGGTATACTATTTTTTAAAGTTAATGTCCAGTCTCGTTCTGAAGATGGGTAGATTGGAACCTCACGCATACGCGGCTCTTCTTGGCGAACACCCATTAGATCGAGCAAATTAAACTCTGCGAAAAAAATACGTTGGCCCACATCTAATTTCCGACAGATCGCAGGATGCACTTCACCAAGTGATCCAATTTTTAACGCTCCGACTTGCACAGAAGCACGCCTACCCGGATGAAAAATCTCAAGGTCACTTTTTTCAAATGTGCATGCTGGAATACGCAATTCGTGTAAAAACGTTTCGATGATGCCTTTCAGATCAAAAAAGTCGACGTCTTCAGGCTTCTGATTCCAATGGTGCGGTCGGCTTTTTCCAGTCAAAACAATGGCAACAACAGGATCTTCGATGTATCTGCTACCCTCTTTAAAATGCACACGACCGACTTCAAATCCACTGATATGTCGATTTTGCCTATCCCAATTGTGTTTAATGAGCTGTAGAATCCCTGGCAATAGAGATGTTCGCAAAACTGACTGTTCAATGGAAGTTGGATTAACGACCTTCACCTGCGTAGCTTCATCCATCAGGGAATCTCCAACCAATTGCAGCAAGCTAGGCCCAATTAAATCGCATGTCAAAAATTCTTGCAGTCCTGCCGCGATTAATTGCCCTCTAACTTCTCGTTCAAAATGAAAAATGGGGGCATCTGGGATAGTGGAGCCATGATAACGGGGAGCCCGTTTTTCAATATTATCATATCCATAAATCCGAGCCACTTCTTCAATCAAATCCACTTCTAACGAAATGTCATTCCGATAAGTGGGGACTTGCACGGAAAAAAGATCCTGACCATCGTATTGAACAGAGAATCCCAATTTTTGAAAGATCGATTCCACTTCACTAGCACTGATATGAATTCCTAAAAGACTATTGATGCGAGAGAGTCTACATGTCACCGTTTTAGGAAAAAATTCATGGGATTTCACATCCAAAATTCCCTGTGCAATCACACCACCTGCTAGCTGCTGGATGAGTTCCGCAGCTCGATCTAAAGAAGCCAATACTTGAGTAGGATCCACGCCTCTTTCAAATCGTTTAGAAGCATCTGTCAGCAGACCCAAAGATTTGCTCGTTTTTCGGATATTGCGTGAATCAAAGTAAGCCGCTTCAAGCAAAATTGTGTGTGTTTGATCGCTCACTTCGGAGTTTTGCCCCCCCATAATGCCTGCAATTGCAATGGGCTTCTCTCGATCGCAAATTAAAAGAGCTTGTTTGGGAAGCTCTCGTTCTTTTCCATCCAGCGTCACCATTTTTTCTTGCTCATGCGCCGTTCTAACGATGATTTCAGCTCCTTTTACCAAACTAAAATCAAAGGCATGCAAAGGATGTCCCATTTCTAATAAAACATAATTTGTCACATCCACAACATTATTGATAGGTCGGATGCCACATTGCAACAGCCTCTTTTGCATCCAATCTGGAGATGGCCCAATCTTCACCCCTTCAATAAAGCGGCAAGCATAGCGTGAGCAAAGCAAAGGTTCTGTGACTGTCACTTTCACTTGGTCTTGAATGGGTTTTTCCGTTTCTTTAAGTTGTACATTGGGATAGATAACGGGAAATCCGGTTGTCGCAGAAAGCTCACGAGAAACACCTAATACGCTAGAACAATGGGACAGGTTGGGTGTCAAAGAAATTTCAAAAATGGTATCTCCATAAATGGAAGCAAGATCAGCCCCTTCTTGAAAATGATCCGCAAATTCTAAAATTCCATCATGTTCATCGGATAAATTTAATTCAGACGCCGAGCATAACATTCCAAAAGATTCCACACCGCGAATCTTGGATGCCTTAATTTTAAAAGTCTTTCCCTCTTTGTCTTCAATGGTTGCCCCTACCATTGCAAAAGCTGTTTTGATTCCTGGACGGCAGTTAGGTGCACCACAGACGACTTGATACTCTTCGAGACCATCTGTTACAACAGCTACGCAAAGTTTATCTGCATTTGGATGTTTTTCTGTTTTTAGCACACGCCCGACAACAACTTTTTGAAATCCAGCCGAAATAGGTGTTACAGCATCGACTTCAAGCCCTGCGCTCGTGAGTTTTTTTTCAATTTGATGAGGAAGAAGGGTTAAATTAATCCATTCTTTTAGCCAAGATAAAGGAATTTTCATATTCTTCGAATAGTTATAATTGTGAGTAAAATTGATTACATATGTAGGATAATTAGCATACAGGATTTTGAATAGAATTCAAGAAAAGGAAAAACGAGCCTTCCGTAAAAAACTCGCTTTAGGGAGGGGTTATTGACAATCCCCTTCACGCACTAGTGTCGCAGAATTTAAAATTTTCTCCCAAATAGGGCGCTGCTTTTCAACATCTTGTAACTTTTTTGTCGTATAGCGCAATACCCAGGTGGATTGAGGGGTTTTGATCAATCGAAACCATTCATGCTGGGACAAACCATCACGGCCCGAAATGCTCCATTCAAACAAAATATCATCTTCACTTTGCTTGAGCACCTGGCTTCTGACTTCCAAAGGGTTCACTTCTTTTTTTAACCCTTTCACAAAGTCTAAATAATAATCATATGCCGAAACCTTTATGGGAATCAATTTTTGGACAGTGACAAGTTCGCTCCAATCAGTGACAGTTTCATTTTTAAGCGTATATTCCGTAATCGAACCAATTTGATCATTGCTTTGAAAATCTTCTTTCCATTCTCGATCATCAAATGAAAACTTTAGTTGTTCACGACACTCTTTTGATTCAATAACAGAAGACGATATTAAAGTGAGGGCGATGAAAAAGGACAAAATCTTTAATGTGTGCATAAAATTTCCTTTATTTATGACAAGTTTAAGCAGGAATTTGCAAAATGATTATATGAATGCTAGAATTTAGTAGAAGAATATGTCAACTGATTAAAAAAAGAAATTTGATGCGAAGAGCAACGAAAAGCTATCCATCGCTCCTGCCTAGAGCCATTGCTTAATGTTGTACAACAAAACTAATTTTCGCATTCACGCGAAAATTAACCACTTTGTTATCTTTAACAATGCCCTCAATGTGCTGCACATTCACTTGCTTAATGTCCTCTACTGTTTTAGCTGCTTCTGCCACTGCAGATTTTACTGCATCATCAATTGATTTTCCTTCCGAGATAACCTCGATTACTTTGACAATAGACATACGACCTCCAAAAATTTAATGGATATTTTTCTCATTATTTACCGAACAAAAAACTGTTACTTTGAATCCACGGTATTTTCAAAAAGAAACCAAGTTCGACGCTCCGTTTCATCAATGAATACCTCTAGAATGCTCGAAGTGGCGACGTCGCCATTGTCTTCACAAACCTGATGGGCATCGCGCATTCTTTGAGCAAAATTTTTATTGTCATTGCATAGCTTTTGAAGCATGGATTGTGGCTCCACATATGCTTGATTATCGTCTTGAATCGTTTGCAATTGAGCAATGTGGCCAATAGAATGAATCGTCATTCCACCCAATTTGCGTACCCGCTCTGCTAAAACGTCTATCATGGCAAAAATCTGATCTGCTTGCTCATCAAATAGCAGGTGGTAATCACGAAAATGAGGCCCTGATAGATGCCAGTGAAAATTCTTGGTTTTGACATATAAGGCAAAAGAATCGGCGATTAACGGATTAATAACGAATGTAATAGCTGAGGCTGCTTTTGGTCCTAAAGTATTGGGAGTGGCAAGTTTAGCAGAAGCTTTGCTATTTTTCATAAAACCTCCTGATTGTTTTAAACCTTCTATATACAAAAAATATTTTAACGTGTGCAAAAAAAATCATTTCCCAAGAGTTTCTTTGCAACTAAGCAGTTTAACGCATATGATGATTTTTTTTATTTAATCGAGAGGAACATATGCGCGCGATTTTAGGACTCATTCTTTTGACATTTTTTCATTCCCCTTTACCTGCTTTTTTTGAAGGGAACGGAACATCTTATTTCATTGAAGATGTTCAAGTTAGTCTCAATGATGAACAGCACCATCATTTAACTTGGCATCCATTTGAAAATGCTACCTATTTTATTTTTGGAGGGAATACGCCTGATTTTTTCCCCGATTTCGACAGTCAAGAATCTGTCTTCATTGCGGAAACTCAAGTACCAGAATTTCTCGTTGAATATCCATTCCCCTTTTACAAGGTGACGGCATACGTCGATGCCCCTTTGGATTTTGAAGAAAAATTTGCACCCAGAAGCTTATCTGAAGAAGACCTAAAAAGCTTTGAATTACCTGAAGACCATAAGCTTAGAAAAAAATTAGATAAAATTTTCTCCAAAAATGGTGTACTTGCCTCTAACAACGCGTTAAAAAAAGCGGGATTTAGAAGGATGATCAAATGCAAAGCCGGTATGGTTGTTGCTAAACATCCAAAATTAGAGGGATATCGAATTAAAGCTTATACAGATAGCTATAATGGAGAAGAATGGCAGGCTTTTACACGCAGGATTAAGGGATCAAGACTTATCAGAAAAAGTATCGATGCCCACCAATTAAATCACTTATTAAATGTGCCTAAAAAATGGCTTTATGCGGTCCCTAAAGAGGCCGGATCTCCAAGAAAATATATTTTGATCGTCCAAGATATGGACACGCTTGGTTGGACACTTAATGCAAATTGGTTTGCACTTCACATGACAAAAGCTAAACTCAAAGCGTTGTATACGATCATTAAAGAAAATAAATTAATTGATTCTGTTTATCCTGATAATATTCCTTTTTCTTGGGACAAACGTTTAAATTTTGTTGATATTGAGCATTTTAATTCAACTAACCATCCTATCCAATATCGAAAGCTTCTTCCCTATTTGTCTCCAGAAATGCAAACTTATTGGAAAAGTTTAATTTCGCAGTAAACAAAGCTTGAATGAAAACGCTCTCTGTTTTAAAAAAACTTATATACCTGATTATAGGATTTCACCTCATTCATCAGGTTATAAGGGGGAGCTATGAAATTAGAGAAACCATCTGTTGTCACCACTTTGCAAATCGGGAAAATTCAAGATCGCATTCTTATTCCTGAAGCCATTCAATTTTTAACGGAATTACATAAGGAATTTAATGGGCGACGGAAACAACTTTTGCAAAAAAGAGTCGAAAGACAGAAGCAACTCAATCAGGGGATTCTGCCAACTTTTCTTCCGGAAACAGCGGCTATTCGAGATGATCTAACTTGGAACATTCCCCCACCACCTTCAGATTTGCAAAAAAGAGCCGTTGAAATCACAGGTCCTGTTGAACGCAAAATGATGATTAACGCCCTCAATTCTGGGGCTAATGTTTTCATGGCAGACTTTGAGGATGCTCTCTCTCCCACTTGGAAAAATGTGATCGAAGGGCAAAGCAACTTGATTGATGCTGTGAACCGTACCATTTCATTTATTTCACCTGAAAATAAATCATACGCTTTAAAAGATGAAATTGCCACCTTAATGGTTCGTCCCAGGGGATGGCATCTTAATGAAAAGCATTTTCAAATTGACGGAGAAGAAATTTCAGGCAGCTTATTTGATTTTGGTCTGTATTTCTTCCACAATGCGAGAAGACTCATTAGACAGGGATCCGGCCCCTACTTTTATCTTCCGAAACTTGAAAACCACGAAGAAGCACGCTTATGGAACGACGTTTTTCTCTTTGCTCAAGATTTCTTGAGTATCCCTCAGGGAACGATTCGTGCAACCGTATTAATCGAAAGCATTTTGGCTATTTTTGAGGCAGAAGAAATTTTATACGAACTCAGAGAACACTCTGCCGGTTTGAACGCGGGTCGTTGGGATTACATTTTTAGCATTATCAAAAAATTTCAAAAAAAAGAAGACCCCTTACTTCCGGATCGTTCCCAAATTACAATGGAAGTTCCTTTTATGCAGGCTTACACAAAAAGAATTGTGCAAATCTGCCATAAAAGAGACGCACATGCAATTGGAGGAATGGCTGCTTTTATTCCCAGCCGTGATAATCCTGAAGTTACTCACCAGGCTCTCGAAAAAATTAAAGAAGATAAATTGCGCGAATGCCATGGGGGATTTGATGGAACATGGGTCGCACATCCAGCTCTAGTTGCAATTGCTAAAGGAATTTTTGAGGAAATCTTAAAAGATCAGCCTCACCAAATTCAAAAAAAATTCCAGAGTTCAGAAGTCTCTGCCCATGATCTCTTAGATTTCAAAGTTCCTAACGGAAAAATTACAGAAAAAGGGGTTCGTCAAAACGTGCGTATTTCCCTGCTGTATATGGAATCTTGGTTAAACGGAGTCGGTGCCGCTGCACTTGACCATTTGATGGAAGATGCTGCCACAGCAGAAATTTCACGTGCACAGCTATGGCAATGGATCCATCACCATCCCGCGGCTCAACTTCCCGATGGGCGCACAGTTTCGGCTGAACTTTTGAAACAGTTTTTTGAGGAAGAGCAACAAAAAATCATTGCGGAAGCCAAAGATAAAAATCGACCGCATTTGACTGAGGCTAAAAAGATCTTGGAATCGATTGTGATGAAAAAAGCTTTTGTGGAATTTTTAACTTTAATTTCTTATGAACATCTCACTTGAGAAAAAAATATGCACCCACATCAAAATGCTGAAGATTTAGAACGTGATTGGAAGACCAATCCCCGCTGGAAAAATATTCAACGTCCCTATACCGCTCAAGAAGTCATCAAACTAAGAGGCTCCATTCATATTGATCGCCCTTTAGCAAGAATGGGAGCAGAAAAGCTTTGGAATCTCTTAGAAAAAGAACCGTTTGTCAGAGCTCTAGGGGCTTTAACGGGCAATCAAGCTCTACAACAAGTCCAGGCGGGATTAAAAGCAATATATGTGAGCGGTTGGCAAGTCGCGGCGGATGCCAATGATGCTGCTCAGGTTTATCCAGATTTAAGCCTCTATCCCCTTTTGAGTGTTCCGCATCTAATTAATCGCATTAACAATGCTTTTATTCGAGCCGATCAAATTCAGCACCTCGAAAATAATGGAAATCCAATCGATTGGTTTATTCCAATTGTCGCGGATGCCGAAGCGGGATTTGGAGGGCCGTTAAATGCATTTGAGCTAATTAAAGCCATGATCGAAGCCGGAGCTGCCGCTATTCACTTAGAAGATCAGTTGTCCTCTTTAAAAAAATGTGGCCATATGGGAGGAAAAGTCCTTGTCCCCGCTTCAATTGCCATTCAAAAACTTGTAACAGCCCGTTTTGCTGCAGATCTTTTAGGGATTCCCACTTTGATTATCGCCCGAACAGATGCAGAATCAGCTACGATGATTCGCTCCGATGCTGATGCCGTTGACCAACCGTTCTTAAAAGGACAGAGATCCAGCGAAGGTTATTATTATTTAAAAGAAGGCATACAATATGCTGTGGCGCGTGGCTGCGCTTTTGCTCCATACGCTGATTTAGTTTGGTGTGAAGTCAGCAAACCCGATCTCGGTGAAGCTCGCGAGTTTGCGGCAGGTATTCATGAAAAATTTCCAGGCAAATGGCTCGCTTATAATTGCTCACCCTCTTTCAACTGGCAAAAATATTTAGATGAGCATGCCGCCCGTGAATTCCAAGAAAAATTAGCGGAGCTTGGTTATAAATTCCAATTTGTGACACTTGCTGGATTCCATACCTTAAATGCAAGTATGTTTGAATTGGCTCATCAGTATAACAAAGAAGGAATGGGTGCATATGCCAAATTCCAAAAACACGAATTTGAAATGGAAAAAGAGCAAGGATATAAAGCCATCAAACACCAAAAATTCGTAGGCGCTGGTTACTTCGATGAAATCCTGCAAACGTTGTCAAGTGGCCAATCGAGTACCAGTTCTTTAAAAAATTCCACTGAAGAGCAGCAGTTTTCATAGGGATTTTTAGAAAAGGATAGAGGTGCAAAGACATCCTATAACGAGAATTTTGAACTTCGACTCATTTCATAAGTCGCATATCCCTCCGCTTAAATAAAGGAAGCTAATATCTCTTATTTTTTGCGGTTCGAAAAAACAAAGGCGAAAGAAAACATAAACAGAAAAAAAATCTGCGTATGTCAATAACCAACTCCTCCAAACATTTACTTAATTGTGATTCCTTCAGGATTTAATAGATAATCCGGAAGGTTTAGGGCTCAAATTGGAGTTCACATAATTTCTTCAGGGTGTTATACTTAATCCTCAATTCACTTTTTTTAAAAACATAACGGAGGTTAATATGGCTACTGAAAGAACTCTTTCTATTATCAAACCTGATGCGGTTGGAAACAATCATATTGGAGATATCATTGCACGTTTTGAAAAAGCGGGCATCCGTATTGTCGCTGCAAAAATGAAACATCTTTCTCAAGCTGATGCAGAAGGCTTTTATGCTGTACACAAAGAACGTCCTTTTTTCCGTGACCTAGTTTCTTTTATGACAACAGGTCCTGTATTGATCATGGTTCTAGAAGGTGATAACGCAATCCTTAAAAACCGTGAAATCATGGGTGCTACAGATCCTTCAAAAGCTGCACCAGGAACAATCCGAGCTGATTTTGCAAAGACAATTGATGAAAACGCTGTTCACGGATCTGATGGATCTGAAACTGCAGCTCAAGAGATTGCTTATTTCTTCAAACCAGAAGAAGTTTGTTCCCGTACACGTTAATTTGTTTTCGGCATGCTCCTCCTAATTGACAACTTGGATTCATTTACATACAACCTTGTTCATCTTTTTCAGGAATTAGGAGCATCCGTACATCTTTTGAGAAGCCCTTTTTTTTGCCTGGACACTTGCATCCGCTTAAAGCCCTCTCACATTGTGATTGGGCCAGGTCCAGGCAATCCTCAGAACTATCTTTATTTTGATTCACTCCTCACCCGTTTTTCTGGAAAAGTCCCCATTTTAGGCGTTTGTTTAGGACATCAGGGCATCGCTCAAGTATATGGTGGACAAGTCAAAAAAGCCTTAAAGCCCATTCATGGCAAAGCTAGCCTTATTCAGCATGCGCAAAAAGGTATTTTTCATGGCCTTCTTTCTCCATTCTCGGCTGTTCGCTATCATTCGCTAATTGTAGATCACGAACATTTTCCTACTTGCCTTGAAATTACGGCTCAATCTATTGATGGAGAAATTATGGGATTTAAACATCGCTCTTATCAAATCGAAGGAGTACAATTCCATCCAGAATCTATTCGATCTGAGCATGGAGCTCATCTTTTTCAAAATTTTTTAAACCAAACTTAAAGGAATGTTATGTATTCATATCTTTGTATTTTGCTTACTGTCATCAGTACTTCACTTTTTGCTCATCAACCTAACACAACCGAACAACAAACCCTTTCCATTATTAAACCTGATGCAGTGTCATCTAAACACATTGGCCACATTATTTCCCGCTTTGAAGACAATGGATTGCGCGTGGCAGCCGTAAAAATGACAAAACTCAGCAAAGAACAAGCTGGACAATTTTATGCGGTTCACAAAGAACGGCCTTTCTACACTGATTTGGTTGAATTTATGAGCTCTGGACCTGTCGTTATTCTCGTGCTAAAAGGTGAAGATGCTGTAGCGAAAAATCGTGCGCTTATGGGTGCAACAGATCCTTCTAAAGCAGAAAAAAATACATTGCGCGCAGATTTCGCTCAATCCGTAACAAAAAATGCTGTACACGGTTCTGACAGCGTCGAAAATGCCGAAAAAGAGATCACTTTTTTCTTTAACCCTTCTGAAATTTATTAATGCAAAAAAGGCTTCATGCAAAAGCATGAGGCCTTTTCTTGATCCATTTCACAACAAAACATCTTCTGAAAATAATTGACGATCCAATTGAGACGAAAAAAAAATTATTTATTTGACACATGTTAAAATAAAATGCTATATCCCACACCTAGCAAAACATGTCTTACACCTTCTAAAAAGATGCTTTTGTTTTTATATAGCAATTTAAGACATTACGGGGAGCCTAGAACGATTATAAAAATAATCTGAAAGCATGTTTTGAGCGGTTAAATGCAGTCAACATTTTTTGTAACATTAAGAATGCAACTAACAAAAGGAGGTTGCTATGAATGGTGTTAATAACGTTGGATTGAATTTTGGAAGTCTCTTGGATGGGCTCTTTCGTAGAGTCGATGATACGATTCACGAGGCAGTTAGGGAAACTAGAAATGCCGGAGTCGATTTAGAGATAGAAGCAGGAAGAGAAATTGGCATAGCCATTGAAAATACAAAAAATTTTTATCGAGATGAGCTCAATCATACAATCGAAAAAGTTAGCAATGCGGCAAAAAATGCATTTGACCACCTAGATAGTATGGTAGAAAGATTTCAGAAAAAAAATCTCGATGAACTTGATGACCTTAAACGACTTGCTAAACAACTCATGAATAGTTTGCCTTTTTCTTCAAAACAACCGCAGCTATTTAAGGTAAATCCTCGAAATCTCATCATTGATGATATTACCAAAACATCATTGGTCATTTTTAGCGGGAACTTTTATTATTCTTCAACTGAAGGATACACACCTAGCCTAGTTTTTGCAGACAAAAAATGTTATCTTGTCGATTCAAAGACGGACACTTTAACTTTTCAAGTTCCTCATAGGCCTTTTGAAAATCAAAACAAAGAAAATTATTCCTACATCACAGGAGAGTTAAACGTCCCTTGGAATAATGGTTACTGGGGTTGGCCCATTAAGGTAGAATCAAAATACCAAGTAGGGATAGGTGCTTTACCACAGGTCGCAGGAAGTTGCACTGTTGAATATGTGGCGCACGAAATGGAACGCCACATTCAAGGAAAATCTTCTCCAAATATATTTTATGATGGGAATAAATGGTATCCAGAACATTGGCACACAGAACAGTTAGTCATCTACCCCGACACAGATTGGCATATCGATGTTTCTCAACCGCCACACTTAGTTGCTGAGCATGTGCACGGTGATCACAATGAAAGTATTCTGTCTTATTCTCCTGACAAAATCGTTATCCGGGTCAATCTTTACTGCAAGAGTGGAAGCGATATTGGAAAGGTCAATGTTCGTGTTGAATTTAATCAATACCAGGATGTTCCTGTAGAAAAAAAACGTTTAGAAAATTTTGAGGTAAATTGGAAGGATTCCCGCTTACTCGAACCACATGGAAATGAGACAATTTCCAAAGTCATCTTTGAGGACTATAAAGGTATCCATCAAGAATATGGAGCCCCCGATCTTGATCGAGGCATTTTGAAAATTGAAGCTCAAGGAAATGGCAAATGGTTAGTATGGGCAGAAGCTCCGAAAGAATTGAGTCTACAATTATCGGAATTATCGACACAGTTGAGTGAACAAATCCAAACAGTCCATAGACTCAAACATTTGCTAACTTTAGGCAACATGTCCAAAGACTCCCATATGACTTTACACGGCTTATCCATGCAAAGTAAAGTAGAAGCGCTTTTAAAAGATGACGCTGCAAAAGTTCAAGGAAATACCGGAAAACGGCTGGAAGAATCGGAAAAAATGGAAGAACCGCAAGCTGATGTAAGTGAAGAAACTGGAACGAGTTTAGAAAACTCAAACACGACGATAACCCTCGAAAATCTTGAAGCAGCATACAGTTCATCTTGATCAGATCGATCTCTAACTTCATTCAAGGGGGAAAAGACTTCCCCCTTTTTGTTTTCTATAAACATCCGATTTTTCAGAGATAAAATGATTGACGGAATTAAAAAATAAAGTTTAAGTAAGAATGATCTTCTTTATTCCTTGAGTAGTATCACCCATTTGAAGAAGACCTAAATATTGGAAAACTTTCTTTTTTAATCCGAGACGCATGATGCTTTCTAAGCTTACTGCATGGATGAATAATATCCAGGGAAAATTCACTTATCACCAAAGATTTTGGTTTTTTTTCTTTGTCTATCTTTTTTTTATGCCCATTCCTGCTTATTTGATGATTACAGCCCAAAATTATTTGATTCATGGGACAAAAAAACAAATTATCGGATATCAGTACGTTCCTGTGATGCAAACCTTGCTCAACAACATTGCGAAAACATGGATCTTTTATCTAGCCTCTTCAAATAGCGAAACACAAGAAAAACATTTTAAAGAAGATCTTTTAGAAGTAACATCCAAGGCGATTGCACAATTAAAAAATGTTCAAAAAGCTCACCCTTCTTCCAATTTTTTAGATCATTTAGGAAAAGGATTTTCTGATTCTCGCAAGGTTGAAATGGACTTTGATGCTTGGGAAAAAGCCTGGAAGCAACTCATCGAAATAAAACCAGCACGCACACAGGATGAAAGAAATGCCCTAACAAGTGAATTATTTCAATCACTTCTTAGTCGCTACTCCGACATAAAAGATGCCTACGGGATTAGTAGCGATTCCAATGCCTGGATCAATAAAATGGGTTATCTTCTCTTTGAAACCCTTCCAAAAAATGGAATCTTCATCACGGAATTTTTTGGGGGCCATCTCAAAAAATCAGTTCCGCTAACACTTAATGAGTTGCTTGTCGCACAAAAAATTCAATCCAACATCAAGCAAATTAATCCTTTATTGAACGACCCTACTTTTTTGAAACTTAAAGATGACCAAGTTAAAGATGCGTTGAAAGATTATTTTCAAGCAATTGAAGATTTAGTTTATCAAATAAATACCTCTAAATACGAAAACATTTATTCCAAAGATTTGCGTTCTAAAGTCGTTAACACTTTAGAATCAGCCCTCACACTTGAAAAAATTTCTCATGAAAAAATTATTCAAGCTCTGACCACGCAATTAAATACCTACCAAATGCAGCAATATTTTGCCCTTGCATATTGGTTTATTTGCAGTCTGATTCTCACAATCTTTGCCATCACGCGCTCCTTTACACGACATCTTTTTAAAATTTTGCGCCATTTGCAAAGATTAGCAAAAGGAGATGTCGCGCTCACTCCTGATTCGGATTCCAGAGATGAATTTGGACAAATTGGGCATGCTGTAAATCAAATGGTTGAATCAGTCCAAAGCATTGTCTACAAACTACAAGAATTAGGAAAAAAACTTCAAAGTTTTACAGAAGAGATGACGTGGTCAACTAAAGCACAAGAGCAGACAATTTCGAGCCAAGAGAGAAGTATTAAATCGATTGATTCCAAAGCTCAACAAATTGCTCTAGAATCGAGACATCTTGCGGATACAATGAAAGCCCTCAGTCTGGCATCTAGACAAACTTCTTTAGCAAAAAATGCACACACTGGACTCGAGCGTTTAAAGGATAAAATACCTGTACTCGTGGATGCATCAAGTAAAATCTCGGAGGTCCTTCAAAGTATTGAAGGCAAAGTTAAAGATACGTCTCGCTTACTCTCTTTCATCACAAGTATTAGTGATGAAGCAGATACCTTATTTTTGAATGCAGCGATTGAAACGGAATCTGCTGGCGAACATAAGCAAAGCTTTGCCGAATTCACCAAACAAATCCAAAGATTTGCCAATAATACGCAAGAAGCTACGGCAAATATTTTGCAAATTATCAACAAAGTCTCGCTACATGTTTCCGTTGTTAAACAAGATGTACACTATGGTCTTGATGAAATTTTAAGTGGAGCAAACCGGATCAAAACTGTCAGTTCACAACTTTCCGATATTACACAGCATGTCGAAAAACAAGTTGTCAAATTCGAAAATGTCAGTCAAGTCATGCAACAACAAGCTGGTGATGCAGAAGGCATCATTGGAGCGATTTCTGGTCTTTTAGAATCAACAAAGAAGAATCTACCGATTGTGCATGAATTGGATGAAACAATTTCACAACTTAATTCAGCGGCAGATGAGCTGCAAAAAGCCCTTCATTTCTTCTTTCACAACCCCAAAAAAACTTATGAAATTACTTGATGATACAAGGCTAGCTTATTACCTCGAAAGATATACCTATTCGCAAAAGATCATGATTTCATTTATCCTTTGCATGATTTGCGCTTTCGTTCTAGTTATTTTTTTAATTATTGCCCAAACAAAAATCCTTTCCCATATTAAACCTCAAATCGAAGGTATTCGATTAAGCCTGCAATTAGAAAAGCTTATTAGTCAAATCTATAAGCACCAAGATATTGTCCTTAATCCACTTCCTTCAGAGAACAAAACTACACAACTCAAAATGATCTCCGATAAGATTTCTAAATCTTTATTAAACTTAAAAAACAATATTGAAGAGACTTTTGATTCTAATGGCATCAGTTCAAATTCAAAAATTATCTCCGATTTCGAACAAATTTTATTTGTTTGGCAAGATCTTCATCAGGCTAATTTCGATTATCCAGAAGACAAAAGCCGTTTTTTGCATTATGAATTAATCAAAATTATCCAAACAACACTTACAGATATTTATTTGTGGTTTGGTCTTTATAATAACCAAGATCCAGGAACACATTTTTTTATTGAAGGAACGATTGAATATCTTAATAAAAACCAACTAACTTTAAATGAAATAAATCGATTTTCCCGATATCTTTTAAAAAAAAATTCTCTTAATTTAAAGCAGCAAGCCTATTTTTTGGGCTTAATGTACGAACTATCGACAAATCTTCAGAATACACGAGAAAATGCCCAAAAGGCAATGGATCGCAATGGAACGATTCTGCAACAAATTCAGGATCCTAACTGGCAAAAAGAGTGGCTTATTTATCAAAATAACATCACAAATTTAATTGATAAGATGCATGAGGGAAATTCCCCTTTAATCACTGCTATGGCAGAACAAACATTGCGAAAAAGTTGGGAGTTTAGGCAAGAGAGCTTGGAGCTTATTCAAAGAGTCTTGCAAATTCAAGTTGATACCATGCAAAATCGCCTTATTTCTGGTATCATGTGGACTTTTTTTGGTTTATCATTAGTCTTAGCCTTTTATATTACTCGAGTGATTAGACGTCCCATTTCTGATTTAAAAAAGGCAGCTAAAGAGCTTGCCGAAGGCAATATCAGTGTGCGCGTCAAAACGTCTAACCAAGATGAGGTTGCGCTGATATGCGATGCCTTTAATGCGATGGCAGACTTTTTTGAAAATGTGATTAATCACGCCAAACAAATCTCTAGCAGAATTGTACACTCAGCACAAGTCGTTAATACAATATCAAAAGATTTGGAAACAAACATTACAAAACAAAAGGATACTATAAGCCTCATTCTTCCCCATGCCAAAAGAATATCAAAAAGTGCGCTAGAGTTTGCTTTATCGCTTAATGAAGTTAACCGTGTGGTTTCTATCACATCAAATTTAGCTATTTCAGGCGTGAAAGACTTAAGCGAGATGAAGAGCATTATGCAGCAAATGGAACAAGAATCTTCTAATATCGTAGGTAAACTTTCCGAGCTGCAACTTTTAGTCGGACAAATTACAGGCATTATTAATACAATTGTCAAAATTGCGGATCAAGCCAATTTGCTTTCTATCAATGCAGCAATCCGTGCTTCAAAAACGGGACCTACAGGCTTAGGATTTTCGATTATAGCCAAAAAAATCCGTGAATTAGCAGATCAAGCGGCTTTTTTTACACTAGATATTGAAAAAAGTATTCACCAAATTGTTTCGGAAATTTCACAAACAGCTCTATATGTAACGGAATTTTCGGAACATATTTTGGCTCAAGTCAATGGGGTGACGGAAACAAGCTACCAACTGACTCAGCTAATTGAAAATACAAGAAATCAGACCCAGGCATTTGATTTGATTAATCAAGGTATGCAACAGCAAGCTGCTAGAGCCGCTCAAATTCATAGCGAAATTTACACTTTAACAAATGCAGCCCAAGCAAGTACTCAAAATGTTAATAGATTTTATAATGAAATTCAATATTTACACCATGCGATCTCACATTTACAGGCAATGACTAACAAATTTATCTCAACTAGAACAAAATAGAATATATCGATGCTTCCTTTAAACTTTCTTAATAATTGATATCTATAATCAATTATTAAAAAATTAGGAGGATGTAAATGTCTATAAACCTCGAAACTATTGACCCATTTCGCAACCTTTATAAAAAAGATAATATTTATCTAACTTTTTCAGGAAAACCAGATAAAGGCTTTAAAAAAGTTTCTTCAAGAAAAGTCGTTAGCTTTTTCGAAAATTACATAAAAAAAAATTCTATTTCTAATAAAGATCGTAAAAAAATCAAGGGATTTATTAAACCAATTGCGACTACTGAAAACAAGCAAACAAATAAAGTCCGTCAAGCTGTCATCAATTTCTTTTCAAGATTTAAAAATCTACTTTCCGGCAAATCCTTTCACTCTTCCCAATACTTGCATGAAGTCACTCGAAAAAGTGCTGAAAATCTTTTAAACAATGAACTTCTATCGCCTAAAAAATTATCTGCTAAATTGCAAGAATTGAAAGACAAAATCAGTACCGCTGAGACAAGTTTAAAAAATAAAAAAGATGCAATCAAAGAAAATAAAATAAAATTGGATGGTATAGAATCTAAACTCGCAGACTTAAAATTAAAAAATGACAATGCAGAGACTCTAGAAGACATCCAATCACAAATAGATGCGTTAAAAATAACCATTCAAAATACAGAGGAAGAGATTCATAACGATGAAAATAATCTTCTTAATTTAAAACAGGAGCAAGCAAAGCTCGAAGAAAAACTAACAAAGCTTACTGGGCAAAAACCCGAAACACCAGAAGCTCCAGAAGAGCCTAATGTAGGTGAGAAACCCGAGACAGAAACCGAAGAACCTAGTCTAAATGAAGACGGGCCTAATGTAGAAACCGAAGAGACCCACGATGAGGATTCTGACGATGAAGAAGAGCTTGTAACGGCACCATCAACACCGCCAGATTCTTTCATAGAAACTCCACCTGCTAATCTTGCAACTATTTTAACTGCATTAAGAGGTGAACAAGCTGATTTGTTTCATTCTTATGTAGCTCTCGCAGAAAAAAAATTACCAGTAGATTCTCAAGAAGATTATTCTAAAATTATTGAAGCTTTAGCCTCTGTTGTTAGCGAAAATAGTGAGGCTGGAAAGGCTTTAACTCTGTCTTTGAAAAATCTTTTAAAACATATGTCCCCTTATCCTGCTGAGCAAGAAAAATTCCTTGAAAAATTCTTTGCGCAGGATTGGAATTCAGAATTTTTGGTTGAATTTCTATTTAACCTGCAAGGGATATTATTAACTGTACACGAGTATGTGACAGCAGAAAATGAAGCTGACATATCTGACCTTTTGCAAGAACATAAAAAAATGGAAAATGAAGCCACTATCAAAGAAAATGAAAGCAATAGCTCTTGGTATTCATATTTTGCCAATAAAGCGACTGAATTATGGTCCCCACCTAGTCCTCCTGAAACAGGTTTGACTTCAAATCTATTTTCCTTGATGAATGATCATTTCGGAAACTTTCAAGATGGTCCTACAATGATTAATTTCCTTGAGCAGTACCTTCAGAATATGCTAACAAAGCCGCGCAATGATCCAAATAAGGTGAAATTCATCCAAGCTTTTAAAACATATGGTGCAAATCTAGCAAACCATCCAAAGAATAATGCCGATCGACATACTATTGCACAATTTTTCCGTGAAAATATGAAGAACATTGCTAAACAACTACCCTAAAAAACATTTTCCTCTCCCTGTCTAGGGAGAGGTTTTTTTTACTCTTCTTTGATGTCCAAAGGAGGAGCGGCCCATTGCGCAATCACATTCTTAATGAATTGATACTGCTCTTTGGTTTGCACAAGCTTTCCACGGTATGTGCGCATACGAATAACCGTTTCGACGAAATTCAAAAAAATGTCCGAAAGACTCATCCCGTTCTGTATTTTTTCATTCACCTCATCGAACAAACTATGAATGGCAATAAAAGTTCCCGTCCGGCCAACTCCGGCGCTGCAGTGGCACAAAAGCGGACCTTCGTGATGCTTCTCCAAAACCCTTTTAAAAAAATCCTCGAATATTTCGTCATCTGGAGCACCAAAATCGGGCCAATTCATGTAATGCAGCTGAGTCACCCGTCTGATTTCTAGACCATCTCTTGAAATGATAAAAGTTCTTTCAGCAATCTGTTGATCACAATAATCCTTCTGAGTTTCAGCAAGGGAAATTTCGTAGCCATTTTTCAATTTTAAAGCATCTGGCTGTGCTTCCCAATATCTGACACTTTTTTTCGTTTGTTCATTTTTTGATTCTTTTACACAATTAACAAGACAGACTATTGTTTGCACATTTTCCTGAATAATGAGGTTAAAAAAGTCAGATATTGTCTTCTCCAAGGGCTCTTGGGTGGAAATGTATCTTTTATTCCTCAATTCAATGATACTCGCATTGACATAATTCGATCCATCGGACTCTCCTCGAACATTATGATCATAAGGCAGAATGTTTGGATACCGGTTTTTTTCAAGACAATCGGGTTTCTGAGATAGTTTGTGTGTATATCCATTTTCTTCCGTTAATTCCACTTTAGTAAGCTTTTCTAGAGCATTCCATTCTTCATCAGTCTTTTCCTCAGGACGACTAATGGCACGCGCTAAAGTAATGTCGAATTTTGACAACGTTTTTTTGGAAGATTTTTTGAATTTTTCAACTGCTTGCATCCCCTTTTCCCCAAAAAAACTCATCCTCTTGTAAATTAAAAGACTGTCCTGACGAACTTGTAGCAAATCACGATGAAGAGGCGCTGATGGTTTGGTCGTATGAATAGACAAAAAAATTTGAGCAAAATGGGAAATTCGATTTAGATTTGCCGTTTCCTTAGGCGAAAGAAAAGGCTTGGACATTTTGTAATGAGCCCCGGACATAATTTGCTCGATGCGCATTTTATGCTCTTTCATTTGTATTGAAATTGCACCTAGACCCTCCTCGGAAGAGATAAGGACATTAAGCACTTTTTTTTGATTGATCCATCCCTTGCCCCTGCACCAATAAACAAGTCGATAAATACCCTTCACAAGCCATAATGAATGAGGATCCACGCAATGTGCGGCTTGTTTTAAAGTATATTTCTGATTAGCAGGTGTGAATCCTAATAGTTGTCTATGAATAGAATCAAAATGTGAAGAAATCGCTTTGCTCATATGGCAACTCCAATGTAAACGAATTAGAGGTCACCATATACACTTAATAACATCCTCTGCAATAAAAATTTAATCCAATGCACGCGAATTAGAAATGTTATTTTTTTAGCAAAAACTTTAGGGCATCTTGCTTCATTCTCAGGTGAATGCTGTACAAGCCATTTGCGCGATTAGGCGTCAGGCTCGCACTAATCCCAAGCTCTTCCAAGTAATCTGGAGGACATTTCAAAATCGCTTCAGGAGTTTCGCCACTATATGCTTGAATTAAAATGGCTGCCAATCCAGATGAGATCAGAGCATCAGATTCTGCCTCAAAGTAAACTTTTCCTTCTTCCATATAAGAACGCAAATACATGGTGCTTTGGCATCCTTTAACCAAATTTTCAAGAGTTTTATGATTTTCTGAAAGGCGGGGCAATGCTCGCCCTAATTCAATGATTTTTTGATACTTGAGCTCTTCGGTTAAACAAACCTTAAAAATTTCTTTAATTTGATTTTGCTTTTCTAAACACGACAAAAACATGATTTAACCTAATTACTCAACAGAATTGAAAAAGTTTAACGAGGATTATTAATTTGAAATTTTTGCTTAGGAAAAAAGTCATTCTCTTTTAGCGAAGATTTTCTTTATTTGTTCATTTAATTTGATGAGTTCCGTTGTTTCCAAATAAATCATATGCCCCGAATCATATAATTGTGTTTGGATATTATTTTTTAATGCAAGATCCAAGCCTAAATGATTCACGACATATTGAATACTAAAATAAGGAATTGCTAAATCGTAACGTCCAGAAACAATCAAGACCTTTAAGTTACGATTCTGACTGATCATCCTAGCTAAAGTAGAAGACAAGTTCAAATAACGATTCGACGCCCCACTGTACTCCCATGGACGCACATTAGCCAATACCTCATACTTTGTGTCATTTTTCCAATTTAACTCTTGAAAAAAGTATTGGTTCAAGGTGGAGGTAAAAATCCCACTAATGATCTTTTCACAGGGATCTGATTCACAATTTGAATAATATGGCTCTCTTTCTATTCCTGTTAAACGGCTGTCAAAGCGTCCAATTGAACGATAATTTTTTCTAAAAAGCTCTTTTCTAAATTGGTGAGGTGCAACGCGTAAACGATTTAGCAGAATATAGTCACAACTTAATCCGGTATAGAAAGCCATTTTCTCTGCTATATTGGTTTTATTTTTCTCATCTAAACCATCCCCTAACAACAAAGCCTGTGCATAGTCAGTCAAAGCAAATGTTTCCGCCTCCTTCAAAACATCTTGCAAAGGACGCATTAGCAGCGAACTGGAAAGCTTCTGATGGTACCAAGCCGCCGCGGTATAAGAAGGCAGATACAAAAGGCTAGGTAAATCATTACCATCTCCTAATCCTGAAATGGTCTGATAATCGATAACAGGAGAAATTAATACCAATCCATCAAGCTCCATCCCATGTCGACTTGTTAATTCTTCAGACATTCCGATGGCGCGTACAGCACCGTAGCTCTCTCCAATTAAAATTTTTGGTGATCCCCAGCGATTAAAGCGGGTAACATAGAGTCTGATAAATTCAGACATTGCTTTCACATCGCCTTCATAGGAATAAAAAGATTTAGGATTTTCCCCTTCTGCGCAAGAGCTAAATCCACTTGAAACCGGATCCATAAAAACTAAATCCATGTGGTCTAAAAGAGAGTGTGGATTTTGCTCTAAAGCATACCTTGGCGTTTTTGCTAGCCAATCTTCAAAAACGATACGCTTAGGTCCAAGGGCTCCCAAATGTAACCAAATAGAAGAAGAACCGGGTCCACCATTAAAGCAAAAGGCAATCGGACGAGAGGGGTCATCAATAGCGTTTTTTGTATAAGAAATATACGATAAATGAGCTTTTGGATTTTTATCCTCCCCTCCAATAGTGAGCGTGCCAATTTGCGCTGTATAGGAAATCGTTTGATCAGATAAAAGCAAGACATGTGAAGACTCCTGCACAAAATTCTTATTTTCAACTTCAATGCAATTGGCCAATGAAAATGCACAGAACAGCCAAATAAAAAAATATTTTCTCATAATTCTCTTCTTGTAAAGTATATTGAAAATAAGTTTAGAGTCTTAAGCATTTAGCGTCTATCTTTGATTACCCTTGGCGTACAAATATACGTGTATCATGTAGTTGCTTTAAGGCATTCACAAAAGCCTCTCCTTCCTTATCAAGGATAAGGGGGGTATCAAAAACATCGATACATTTCTCAAAAAGCGCATTTAAATCTCTCAATGCTTTATGGGAACTTTTAAGCAGACGCGCATTACATGATTTTCCTTTAGCCTGACGGGTCAGCTGGTCCAATTTTTGAAAAAGATGATGCAGGGTTAAGGATTTATTTCCTTCCAAATACTGTTTTGCTAGTCGATTGATCAAACTTGTGGCTCCGCGGTGCGTTTTTACAGCTGTTTTCAGGGGGGTTTTGCGAATTAAAGAAATAGCACTCCGGTAAGACTTTGAGCTTTGGTTCACCACATTTTGTTTTGTTTGATAGGTTTCCAAACTAGCCACTTCGAACCTTCCTTTTTCTTCATACCAAGAATAACCCTCTTCTGATGTACTAGCTAAAGCTTTCATTTGGCGGATGGGAATTCTAACAATTTTTTTTGAACTTATCTCTATTTCAGAATGGGCGTCATCATAGAGAACCATTTCTTTGACTTTTAGAATATCTGCAAGCATTTGATAAAGATCAAATACTTCATTTCCTGACAACTGAGTGCCACTTTGAATCCATGCCAACTCCCCTTTTGATCCTAAGCAGGAACAAAAGACTTTTAATACTCTATCTTCACTTTCTGTTGCGTACGAATATTCAAATACGCGAAACGTGTGATATATTTGTTGTTGAGAATCTAAATTGGGTTCTTGAAAATATTTTTCGAGCAGCATACAGGATTTAAAAGCTGTCTCTTGCATGGTTAGACGAATCTCTAATTTTTTTTCTTCATCGAGAGCAATATATAGATCATATTCTTTCTCATTTTTAGAAAAATAAGTTTTAATTAATTGAATTCTTTCAACATAAGAAAGTTCATCTTTTAATTTGCTAATAAAATCATTTTTAAATTCATCTAAAGTGACATATTTTGTTTCAGAAGGGTTATCAAAACCATCATTTGAAGAATCTCCTTTTTCAAAATCCGAATCTTTACTTTCAGTTATTTTATAAGTTTGGTTTCCAGCTATTAAAAAAGCATTTGGAATGTTAACTAAATCACTTGTATTCATAAAACTTTCTCTTTGTAATTATAAAGAGAAAATAATAACACTATTTAAATAAACTATCGACAAAATAACTGAATAAGTCTTAATGATATATAATAGATAAATAACTAAAGATAAATTATTGTTAAAGGTAGACAAACGATCTATAAAATACAACACTAGATTTTATGTGAGCGATCCCTTCGAAAATAGCTGAGAAGCCTAGACTACTTTAATGAGATGTTATTAGAACATTTTTTCTAGCATTATCTATCCCATATTTTTATTAATATAGTCTATTAATTTTGTTTTATCTATCCCTTCTATTTGAAGGATTTTATGCCGGTTTGTTTCACCACGGATAATCTGAATCTGCTGTTTTCTGAGACCTAAAAATTTCGCTAAAAATTTAATAACCGCCTCGTTTGCCTTTCCTTTTTCTGGAACAGAGGCAATATACATTTTAAGTTCATCATTTTCCCACCCTAAAATGGCATTTCTTGAGGCATTTGGAATCACTTTAATCGCTAGCGTGGTTTGTGAAAGAGTCATATGTAAAAATCGCTTTATCTGTAGACTTATTTTACGAAATATAAATTTTTATCTCTTTTTTCAAAAGCATTCCTGAAAAAATCAGAGCCTATATCTTTGCTGGATATTAAAAATATTAAATTTTCGTAAATCGATGAAATATCAAAAGGTTATTTGTTCTATTTTTTCTCTTGAAAATCGC
>NZ_JBFWIR010000006.1:0-62329 GCF_050255895.1 Parachlamydia sp. | reverse complement strand
TTAGGAAAATCTATTAATACGAATGGGGGAACGTTATTATTTGGCCTCAACCGCCTGACTCTTTTTCCTGATGCTCTTATTCGATGTGCGAGATTTAAAGGAATTACAAAAGAAAAAATTATAGACAGCCAGGAAATCACATCTAGCTTACCTTTTGCAATAGGAGAGGTCTTAGCATTTATTGAAAAAAATACATCAATTGAAAGCGTTATTGGTAAAATCCATCGTCAAGATATTCCAGAATATCCTCCTTTAGCATTACGTGAAGCTGTAATAAATGCAGTTCTTCATTCTGACTATTCTATAAAAGGGTGTTATATACAAATTGCAATTTTTGATGATCGAATTGAATTTACAAATCCTGGAGGACTGCCTTTTGGGCAAACTATTCAAAAAGCGCTAATGGGTTTTTCAAAACTACGTAATCGTGTAATAGGTCGAGTATTTAAAGAATTAAAGCTAATCGAGCAATGGGGATCTGGATTACAAAGAATAATTGCAGTTTGTGAAAAGGAGGGGCTAAACATCCCTTTAATTGAAGAACATAACAATCAATTTCGACTGACTCTATATGGAAAACGTACTCAGCAACGTCAGCTATTAACATGGGAAGAAGTCCTTATTGATCATTTGAAAGAAAAGCAGTCAATAACAACGAAAGAGGCTGCGAGGATTTGGAATGTATCTGATAGGACAGCAAGAACTAGATTAAAAGTTATGATTGAATCAGGTCGAATTCAAAGGATAGCAACCTCGGAAAAGGATCCTTTTGCAATGTTTATTATAAGGAAATAAAAGAATATGGTAGGCGGTAAGGATTCGTGTAAATACTCGCATAGAAACGAAAAAGTGAAGAGATCGCATTATACGCATATTAATAAAATATTTAATTATTGCGAAAGCTGACTAAGTCGGATTTTACTTGTAGAGTATAACTTCTTTTTATTCGATTTTTTATCCTGATTCGAATAATGCATTATTCAAGATATTTTTGAAAGCATGCTTTCAAGAAATTCTTTATCTTGCATTACTTTATTATTTAATAATTGTAATCTCAATTTCTCTACAGGAGAAAAGCTGTCGGGTTGGCTAGCATCATGAGAGGATAAAAGTAATAGGATTTGTTTGCATCCTGAGTGTATTTTTTCCACTGTTTCATTCAACTTTTCTAAGTATTTTGGCCGTATAGCACCAGAATTGGCAATTTTACTTTTCACTTCCGTTATATCTTCATGGACTTTAGATTGAATATTTTGAATCGATTGTTGAAATTGAACAGAAGGTGTAAACATAATAATCTCCTATGGTTTTTATAAAACAATGTACTTTGTATAAGTTATACATCATTTATCAATAAAATTGTTAAAAAAACTCGACTTTGTACAATTTTGAGCGAGAATTTTTCGATCATGCTGTGATAGATACTTCCTAGCAGATGCCGCAGCAGGGCGAGAGTCATAAAAAACACACTAAGAACCTATTTAAAATCTTTTTGATTGTGGATAAGAATTGCTTTCAAAACTTTTTGGAGGCAACAATGACCACTCTTATCCAAGTGATATTTCTAGAGAACAATTTGATAAAATCAAGCCAATGCTAGAGCCTATCCGAAAGAAAACTCATCCCAGAAGCATAGATCTTTATGATGTCTTTTGTGGAATTTTATATATTTTGAAAAGTAGTTGTAGTAGTGTATGTTACCCAAAGAGTACCCTAAATAGGAACTATGCTAAATAAAGAAACCGTAGCAAGGTTTAGTCCCTATCGAACAGGTTTCTTTTTTATAGATAGTACATCGCTCATGTAACGGTCTATTAATTTCGCTAATGTGTGTTTCTTTGCTTCAGTTGTCTTAAAATGTCGTCCTTCACGAATTGCAGCTTCCGTTTGTTGTATCCTTCATTCGGTATCCGTTTTTCGTTTAAAGGATGCATGCTGAGGGGGCAGTCCTTGAACATGGAAATGTGTTTTTCCATCTTTATCTTTTCTTTTCTTGATTGACGCCATGTTTGTGTCCTTTTCAGTTAGCTAAGTTGTTCAAAAAAACAACCTAGGTGATTTACATTCTCTTGGGTGTTAATCATTAGTTGTCTCGTACGTGTTAAGCATAAATGTGGAACAGATTGAAGGTTTCCCCAATTTTTCCCCACTAAAATAGAAACTTACCAATAAACGATAACGCTTAATGATTTTGTGATTTATTGTTTTGTGTTGTGGGGATATGGGGGAGAAATGGGGTAAAACCCCATAAAAACAAAAAAGCACTTAGAGATTTCTCTCTAAGTGCCTGTATCTCAAGACTCCGGATGCTAGATTCGAACTAGCGACCAATGGATTAACAGTCCACTGCTCTACCGCTGAGCTAATCCGGAACATTTAAGAAGTCATAATCTTATGAAATTGGCTATTTTATTGCAAATGCTTTTGTGTTTTTTTTCTTTTTTTTCTTATTTTGCCTTTTCTAGTTGCTTGTGGAGGCTCTTGATTATGTCTTCTTTCGTTTTTTTGGAAGGCGGTGCTAATTTTGTGTATGTATCGAGGACTTTAGCTCCTGGGAGTAAATCTTTAGCATCTACAGCTTCTTTTTCTTTTCCAGATTCAATTTGCGCAATAGGTTTACTTAATGCGTCTTTTGAGACAATAATTTCTCGCTTAACACCTCTGTAACCCATAAGCTCCGGAAGGTCATCATCTCCTAATTTTTCAGGATTTCTTAGTTCAAAGGCTGTTATAAATGTAATGTGGATTTGATTGTTTTTTTCCGTTATGGAATAGTGCTTTTCTAATCCTGAAACCAAGCAATTATCATTTTTCATTACTGTTTCAAGTATATCTTTTAGCATGGCCTGTGTCATTAGGTTCTGAGTATTTTTTACTACTTCAGGATCGCTTCCTAGATATTTTGACAGGCTTTGCATGACATTGGATATAAGTGCTTTAAGATCCGTTTTTGTTCCACTAATTTCGAAACGCTCTGAACCTACTTTAAGAGAGTTCATCCGAGCAATATCTTTTCCAAATTGTTGTTGGAATGTTCCGTATGAAAACTCTGTCAGGTCATTACTGTGATCAACCCCTTGCAAATTTTCGGCTGCGGCCTTTAAACCTTCCTGAGAAGGTGTGGGCTTAAAGGGTCGTATGGATTGTGTTTTAGCTACGGGTTCTGTATGTTTTGAAGCGTCTACTTCCGCTTTTTTTTCAGATGAAACTTTTTTATTTTGAAGGTCTTTTGAATCTGCGGCGGGCTTATGTCCAAAAATTTTATTCTTTGTTAAAAAATTAACGATTTTTTTTGTTACATGAAAATCGCCCTTAAAGAATTTCTTAATATTGGCTTTAATTTTTGTCCATCTAGAGGGATCTACAGTCGCTTTCGATATTTGAGAAAGTGCTTCTTCTCCTGTAGCGCTGACGCGTTCTTTTGCTTTAGGAGCTTCTCCCTGATGAGATCCTATCTTAACATCTGATTTTTCGACTTGTTCTTGCTTTGGGCCCTGATAAATACGATTTGATTGCCAATTTCCTTGATTCACCTCCATAACTGCTCTCCTCTTTTTTTATTATCCATTTTTTATTATATCATTTATTTTGTTTTAATAAAAATTGAACTAAAGTTTTATTTTTTATAAAATAGGCAAACTAATGGAGAAAAAGTTTATGAAATATTTGTATTTATTTGTTATAAGTCTTGCTCTTGGCATCTTTTTACATGGCAGAGACGGAGAGACTGAGGGGGAAAATCCAAGGAGCACATTCGAAATCAAGGTAGGGGAAGAATTTTTAGAGATCCTAGCTAATCCAGATTCCATCAAATTTGGCAAGGTGCTTCCCACTGGATTTGCTATGGGGGGAAGTGGTCAAGAATATTTGTCAGAAGAACCTTTAATATCACTTTCTTCTTCACAAATAGCACAGATTCAGAATCTTTTGCTTTCTCCGAAGAATTTTATCGTGGAGAAAACAAAATCGGGATTATTCTTACCTGAATACGTCCTTTATTTTAAAAAAGAAGAGAAAACCTTAACAGTATTAGTGAGTTCCTTTATCAATCAAATCCGAATTGAGGGTGTTCAGTCCAGCGTTGTATTGGATTTTGATCCTATGCAAGATGAGATGAAAGCCTGCCTCGATTATTTTAAATCATTGTAATAAAAGAAGATTTTATGCGTATACCTAACATTCTCATTGCCTTAGCTCTGATTTTTAGTGTCCAATCAGAGGCAGCGGATTTACATGCAATTGTAGTTGCTGACACGATTGCTTCAAATATTAGCAAATCTGTGGAAATGGATTTAAAAAAAATGGAAGCGGAGATTTATAAAATTTCCCGACATGCGAATCTCCCTATTCAAAAGCACTTTATTGCTGGAAAAGAAATCACCTCAGCAGAGATTTTAACGACAATCCAAAACTTATCTGTTAGCGATGATGATGTTATCTTATTCTACTTTTCAGGACATGGTTATCGCACAAAAAAGAAAGAAAGTCCTTGGCCAAATCTTTATATCACCCATGAGAATAAAGGGATCGATTTTGATTTGATTGTCAGTGAGCTCGAAAATAAATGCCCACGGTTAATGATTGTTTTCGCAGATGTTTGTAATAACATTGTTCCTGATATGTTTGCTCCACCTTTAGCAGCAAGAAGTATGGCCATGATGGGACAGCGAGCAATTACGGCTGATGCTTATTTAGCCTTGTTTCGCGAGTGCCGAGGAAAAATCCTATTAGCTGGAGCCAAGACGGGGGAATTTGCATGGTGTACATTGGATGGAGCGCTTTTTACGGATGCCTGGATTCAAAGCATTGAGGACGAGGCTAAAAAAGGCCCTGAAGCTTGTTGGGAATCTATCATTGAGCAAGCGATTCTTAAGATCCAAGTCGATCAAAATCCTTACTTCCAAATTGAGATTGAAGCAAATGAAAAGAGCCCGTAAAAACGGGCTCTTGATTTTTTAGGCTTTAAGGATTTGGATTAATAATCCATTCCTGCTGGCATTGCTGGCGCTGCTTTTTCCTCAGGAATCTCAACAACAGTTGCTTCTGTTGTCAGCAAGAGAGCGGCGATCGAAACGGCATTTTCCAATGCACAACGCGCGACTTTCTTAGGATCTAAGATTCCAGATTCAAACATGTCAACATATTCACCTGTCAAAGCATTGTAGCCTTCTGTGACTGGACGGCTTTCCACTTCTTGCAAGATAATTGAGCCTTCTTGTCCTGCATTTTCTGCAATTTGACGAAGAGGGGCTGAAAGGGCACGTGCAATAATGAGAACGCCTGTTTTTTCATCGCCCTCAAGTGTTGTCGCAAGTCTGTTAAGAGCTGGGATACAACGAATAAATGCGACGCCACCACCAGGAAGAATCCCTTCTTCAATCGCTGCTGCTGTTGCATGTTGGGCATCGTCTACACGGTCTTTTTTCTCTTTCATTTCGACTTCAGTTGCTGCTCCAACGCGAATCACGCCAACGCCGCCTGCAAGTTTTGCAAGACGTTCTTGTAATTTTTCACGATCGTAGTCAGATTCTGTTTCTTCGATTTGACGTTTAATTTGCGCAACACGATCGCGGAGACGCTCTTTATCGCCTTGTCCTTCGATTAATGTTGTGTCATCTTTTTTAACGATCACTTTTTTCGCTTTTCCAAGCATTTCGATTGTTGCTTGTTCAAGCTTCATTCCAAGTTCTTCGCTAATGACTTGCGCACCTGTCAAAATAGCCAAATCTTCCAAAATAGCTTTGCGTCTGTCACCGAATCCAGGAGCTTTAACTGCACAAACTTTAAGACCAGCTCTTAAGCGGTTAACAACGAGTGTTGCTAAAGCTTCACCTTCAACATCTTCTGCGATAATCAAAAGCGGTCTGCCACTTTCTGCAACTGTTTGCAAGAGAGGAATTAACTCTTTTACAACCGAAATTTTCTTCTCGTAGATTAAGATGTACGGATTTTCAAGGATACACTCTTGTGTTTCTGGATTTGTCATAAAATAAGCGGACAAATAACCACGGTCAAAGTTCATTCCTTTTACGACATCCAATGTTGTTTCAAAGCCTTTGGCTTCTTCCACTGTGATCGTACCATCTTTTCCAACTTTTTCCATCGCATCTGCAATGATTTGTCCAATTTCTGCATCATTGTTTGCGGAAATTGTTGCGACTTGAGCGATCTCATGTTGGTTTTTAATGGGTTTGCTGAGCGCTTCTAATTCTTTAGCAATTGTTTTAACCGCTTTTTCCATTCCACGCTTAAGATCCATGGGATTGGCTCCAGCTGCGACATTGCGAAGGCCTTCACTGAAGATTGCTTCTGCTAGGACCGTCGCTGTCGTTGTTCCATCTCCAGCTTTATCTGCAGTTTTGCTGGCGACTTCTTTGACCATTTGAGCGCCCATGTTTTCGTGCTTGTCTTCTAATTCGATTTCTTTGGCAACTGTCACACCGTCTTTTGTGATGTGAGGAGCGCCATAAGCTTTATCAATGATGACATTGCGTCCTTTGGGTCCGAGAGTGACTTTAACAGCACTTGCTAAAGTACGGACTCCTTTTAAAATATTTTGACGCGCATCTTCTTTAAATTTGATGTTCTTTGCAGCCATAATCATGCTCCTTAAAGATCTTTTAGTAGTTGTCTCTTAATTTTGGATGATAGCAATCAAGTCATCTCCACGGACGATAACATATTCTTGATCGCCAAGAGTCACTTCTTGACCTGAGTATTTTTCCATTAGAACAATATCTCCAATTTTTACTGGAGGAGGAATCAGATTGCCGTCTTTATCTTTTTTTCCTGTGCCAATAGCGACGACTTCTGCTTGTTCTTGTTTTTTCTTTGCAGTGTCTGGAAGAATGATTCCACCTTTGAGCTTTTCTTCTGCTTCTAGGCGACGAACTAAAACACGGTCGCCAAGCGGCTTAAGTGTGTTTTTAGCTTGAGTCGCTTTCAATTCTTCTGTTTGAGCCATAGGGTTTCTCCTTAGTTTAGGTTTACATCTCGCAAGCAAGGCCTGCAGGCTTATCGAAATCAAAAGATATATCGCTCTGCCAATTTTTTTGCAAGCCTTTTTAGCAGATTCTTAATTTGACTGCTAAGAAAACAAAAGTTGCTCTAATAATTTCACGTATTCATCAAATTTATGTATAGCAGATTTTACAGGCTTAGGGGTTTGCATATCGACGCCGGCTGCTTGTAACATTTCAATTGGATACCCACTCGACCCGCCTTTTAAGAATTGCAGATAGGCTTCGCGGGCAGGCTCTCCTTCTGTGACGACTTTATCTGCCAAAGCTAGAGCTGCACTAATTCCTGTGGCATACTGGAAAACATAGAAATTGTAGTAGAAATGGGGGATGCGAGCCCACTCAATTTCTGCTTCTGTGTGGATCGCTGTTTCGTTTCCAAAATATTTTTCATTTAATTTGCGATATTCTTGCTTCAAAGTTGCGGGCGTGAGGGGGGTATTATTTTCTGCCATCTCATGAATCAAAAGCTCAAATTCGGCAAACATGGTTTGGCGGAATAAGGTTGAGCGAATATCCTCGATTTTCTGATTGATTAAATAGATTTTTTCCTCTTTTGTCTTAGCACGCTCAAAAAGCAGCCGAATGAGAAGGTCTTCATTAAATGTTGAAGCAACTTCTGCCAAGAAGATAGGATAATCGCTGTAGTGATAGGGCTGTGTGGTACGAGAAAGAAGACTATGCATGCTATGGCCAGCCTCATGTGCCAATGTAAAGACATCGCGCAAGAGGTCTTTGTAGTTCATGAGAATGTAGGGCATGCTGCCATAGCATCCACTTGAATAGGCTCCCGATCTTTTGTTTTTGTTTTCATAGCGATCAACCCAACGCTCCTCCTTCAACCCCTTGCGTAGAAGGTTTTGGTATTCGGATCCAAGAGGAGCCACAGAATCGATGATCAATTCTTCAGCTTCTGAATAAGGAATTTTCATTTCCACTTCTTGAATGAGAGGAACGTACATATCATATAAATGCAAAGTGTCGAGCCCTAAAACACGGCGCCGTAAATGCATATAGCGATGAAGAGAGGGAAGCTCTTCATTCACCGCTTGAATAAGAGCTGTATAAACTTTTGTATCAATATTTTTGGGGAATAGAGCAGCATCTAAGCAAGTCGGATAGTGATGAGCCTGCGCATTAAATAAATGATTCTGCACAGCCCCTTGTAATAACTCGGTCAGAGAATTTTCATATTTGAGGTATTTGCCGTGCAATTGATTAAACGCATTTTTTCGAAGAACTTGATCGTGTTCCCTTAAATAAATGCCATAGGTTCCATGCGTTAAAGGTCTTTGCTCGCCTTTGCTGTCTGTCACGAGACCAAAATCGAAATCTGCATCATTGAGAGCATTGAAAGCTTTATAAGGTGTTTCCATTGCTTTGCCGGCCATGGCGCATAGAGCTTCTGATTCTGATGAAAGTGTGTGTGCTTTTTTTCTTAAAATTTTCTCCAGAAAAAATTTGTAGGGCGCCAAAGCGGGAGCATGTAAAAACATGTCGAGTTTTTCTATGTTTTGGGATAGGAGCTCAGGCTCAATCCATGCAGTGGCTTGATTAAAATCGTGTAAAATTCCTGTGATTTTCGTGTACCCAATCTTATGTTGATCGTTAGTAATATCTTCATCATTTCTCAAATGCGCATACGTATACAATTTAGAGAGCTTTTCATCATGCGCAAAAAGAATATCGAGGGCCGATTTTAATGTTTCTGGACTTTCTGTTAAGCGCCCTTTAAAAGCTTCTATGTCAGGCCATGATGGGCGGGGGTTTTCACCGATAGTTTCGATAAAAATGTTCTGCCAACTTTGAAAGGATGGATAAAGAGCCTCCACATTCCAACAGTCTTTAGGGTCGACTAAATTTCTTGGTTTAACAGTCATAATATAATTCTCCATGTGCTATACTTGTTGGTGGATGAAAGAGATGGATTCAAAAACTTGAAGGTAACAACTTTTTCAAAAGGTTAGCTTAAGAGGACTTTTATACTGAATTTAATGGAATTTTGACTACAAAAAGCTTGAATATTGAATTTTGAAAAAAAATCATTTGCAAGTAAATAGTGTGTCGATTTATCCATATACCGCAAGTGAAATTTTCCTGTTCTGCAAAACATTAGGAGGAAAAATGTCGATACAAAGCCCTATGGAAAGATGCAAGGCTAAAGGAATTTTTGTCGTTCGAAATGAACGAGGGCTTCATACACGCCCTTCAACTGAAATTGTGAAGTGTGCTGCTGCCTTTAAATCCGATGTTCGGCTAACCTATCAAAAAACGGAGGTGAACGCTAAGTCTCTTCTAGGAATTTTGATGCTAGCTGCAACGCGTGGATCGCGTATTTCCGTTACAGCGACTGGCGATGATGCTCAGCAAGCTGTTGAGACACTTTTAGATCTCGCACGTAACAAATTTAATATCAATTATTAGATAAATTAGGGGCTTCGTCATTATTTTAGTATGATTGATATGACCCCTTCTTTTTATTCTTCAATCGCAATTGTTTTTTCCAGAACTTCTCGTGTGCAATAGACGGGAACGTTGTTCATGAGAGCTAATGTGATGCAATCACTTGGGCGGGCGTCGATCTCTAAAATATGGCGAAGGTTTCCAATTGTTTGCTCAAGGAATAAACGTGCAAAATACACTGTATCCTGCAAATCCGTGATGACAACCTGCAAAATTTTAACGTCCAGTCCTTGTAAAATGGAGTCGATCAAATCATGGGTAAGAGGACGCGCCTTTTCCAATCCAGTTAAATACATCTGTAAATTGCGTCCGGTGGTTGGATCTGTGTAAATGGCAAATTTTTTCTGATCACTTCCCAAAATCACGACCGTATACGAGCGAGTTTGCATAATTTTATCAAAAGATAGAGGGACAAGTTCAGAATGCATGGGCTTCCTTCAGCTACTCAGATTAAATTCGCATTTTAGTCAGGGGCTTTTTTTTGTCACGAACGAATTTCAACACGTCCGTCCGGAAATCCAATCAAAACACGGCCAGCTAATCCAAAGAAAAAACCTGTTTCAACAACTCCTGGAATGGCTCGAATTTGTTGGTTTTCTTTTTCTGGAGTTAAGCAAGGCTTCGGCAGTGAAATATCAAAAATGTAATTCCCGTTATCCGAGACATAAGGGATCCCGCCTTTTTCGCGCAACTTTCCTGTATATCCAAGTGCGTTTAATTTTTTGATGGTTGCTTGATAGGCAAATGTTACCATCTCTACGGGAAGCGGAAAGGAACCAAATTGCTCAACGACTTTAGAAGAGTCAACAATGACAACCATTTCTTTGCTGATGGAAGCCAAAATTTTTTCACGTAGTAATGCCCCGCCTCCTCCTTTAATCATTCTTTTTTGTGGGTCGATTTGATCTGCACCATCGACAGTTATATCTAAATAAGTGACCTGATCTGTCTGAAGTAGAGGAATTTTTTGTTCTCGTGCTAGAGTCGCAGAGCGTTCAGATGAAGCAAGCGCTTGAATTCGTAGTCCTTCTTGACATCGTTTTCCTAGGGCTTCAATAAAGCAATGAGTGGTCGTGCCAGTTCCTAATCCGACTAACATTCCTGATTCTATAAACTGCGCAGCTGTTCGACCAGCCGCTTCTTTTGCGAGAGAAATAGCATTTGACATTTTGGAGAAACCCTTATTAAATAGATCATCAAAATACTTTAAATGGCTGATATAACCCGATTTTGGAATGATTATGATTACATTACAAGAATTATCTAAATACCTAGAGACTCTGTTACATATCCCTGGTTTGATGGATAATTGCCCTAATGGACTACAGGTAGAAGGTGATGAAAAGATTAATCGCATTGGTGTAGCGGTTTCTGCAAGTTTAGAAACGATACAGCAAGCCATAGATGCAAGTTGTCAGGCCTTAATTGTTCACCATGGACTCTTTTGGAATCGAGATGAATTTCCAATTGTTGGGACTAAACACAAAAAGATTGCCCTTCTTTTAAAACATGGCCTTTCTCTTTTTGCTTATCATTTACCTCTTGATGCCCATATGGAATTTGGAAATAACTGGAAAGCGGCGCAAGATTTAGAGTGGATGGATTTAAAACCGTTTGGTTTTTTCAATAAAATTCCGATTGGCGTGCAGGGGAAAATTGCTCCGCAGAAAAGAGGTGTTTTTCAAGAGAAATTAGAGCACTACTATGGGCATGCAGCCCATGTTGCTCTTGGGGGAAAGGAGATTGTAGAATCCGTAGGATTGATTTCCGGAGGCGCATATCGCTCTATTGTGGACGCTGCTTCTGAAAAGTTGGATTGCTTTATTACGGGAAGCTTTGATGAACCAACCTGGCATCAAGCCTATGAAGAAAAGGTTAATTTTTTTGGTCTGGGACACTCTGCAACAGAGAGAATTGGACCGCGCGCCTTGGGTGTGCATTTAAAACAAAAATTTTCAATAGATACGCTCTTTATTGATGTCTTAAATCCTTTTTAAGGATGATTATATGACTATTTTTATTTCTTCTCGAATTTAAGAGCTCTCTTACGGTTGTTTGCAATAGATTTGAGTTCTCAAGCAAAAACATTGCCGAACGCCATAGATCGCACTATTTTTTCAAAAAGGTATCCAGGTTTTATAAGGGCGTGTCTCTTTCGTTCTTTTACGCCTCTATTTTCTCGTGTTCAGACTTGAATGTCTAAAAAACGTGAGATGATCCAGTTTGTAAAACTGGCATAATGGAAAAATTCTTATTCTTTCTCGGTGAGCTTACATCGCATGAAGTGATTCCCCTGCTTGTTATGGGGAATAATCCATGAAAGGAATCCTCACAGGTCATTGAGGATATTTCCAAAAAACGGGAAAAGACCTCACAAGAGGCTGATAAGATGAAAGATTTGATCAAAATATTGGCTAAATGCTTTGTCTGCTAAAAAAAAAGTGAGCCACTGATTGAGGATTTAAAAAGCTTTCGTAGCATATATGTGAGTGGTTTTTCCGATCCCAATTTTTTCTGTTGGTTAAAGAAATGATTTTCTGTTCTGAAATAAAGGAGTATTTTATACTCTAGTTCGTCGAGCATGTTTTTATGTAGACTACGCCGTTCAACCTAAAAGGCCTATAAATGGTCTTTAATAGATAATAATTAAAATTTTATGTAGGGAAACGGAAAAATTAGCTGTAGATTATTGACAGAAAATCACTTAACAATACAGAATACCTCCATTCAGATCTACCTAAAGCAGTTCATCGTTTTAAAATCCATATTAGGAATTTGTCATGCAAAATGTCATAGATATTCTTCAAGAGCGGGGCTTCATCGAAGCCATGATAAGCAACAACCTTAAAGAAATTACCTCAACACCTTTAAAGGTCTATTGTGGATTTGATCCTACAGCGGAAAGTTTGCATTTGGGCAATATGGTTGCAATTATGGGCTTGGCATGGTTTCAGCGCTGCGGACATACGCCTATTGCTATCGTAGGGGGAGCTACAGGCATGATTGGAGATCCTTCCGGCCGAAGCAAAGAACGCAATATTCTAGACGATGATAGCATTCAAAAAAATTTGTATGGAATTAGAAAAAATATCGAAGCGGTTTTGAAACATTCCTCAAAAGACGTCGAACTGATCATTCTTAATAATTATGATTGGTTTAAGGGATTTTCGCTTGTTGATTTTTTACGCGATGTTGGAAAGTACTTCCGTGTAGGAACGATGCTTGCTAAAGATAGTGTTAAAATCCGTTTGGAATCCGAAGAGGGTCTCAGTTTTACCGAATTTAGCTATCAGCTATTACAAGGGTACGATTTCTTGCATCTTTATGATCATCACGGGGTAACACTCGAAATGGGTGGGAGTGACCAATGGGGAAACATCACAGCGGGAACGGATCTTGTACGTAAAGTGAGAGGCAAAGCGGTTCATGGATTGACCTTTCCTCTTCTAACACGTAGTGATGGGAAAAAATTTGGAAAATCAGAACAAGGAGCTATCTGGCTATCTTCTGAAATGCTTTCTCCGTACGAATTTTACCAGTATCTATTTCGTGTAGCAGATGCGGATGTGATCAAGTTAATGAAGATCCTGACCTTTATGGAAATGGACGAAATTCGAATCTATGAAAAGATGATGACTCAAAGCGATTATGTTGCCAACACCGCTCAGCGTAAACTTGCTGAAGAAGTTACACGCATTGTGCATGGTGAAGAAGGGCTTCGCATTGCGCTCAAAGTCACAGAAGGAGCTGCACCTGGTGCAGCAACCGCCTTAGATGCAGAAGTCTTAAATAATTTAGCAGATGATATGCCAAATTATACTGTTTCTATGGAAAATATTCTGAATCGTCGTTTAGTTGATGTTGTCAGCGAAATTACTCCTGAACGCAGCAAAGGCGATTTAAGAAAGTTGATTAAAAATGGAGGCGTTTATCTTAATAATCTTAGGATTGAAGAAGAAAATTATATTTTAACGCCAAAAGCTTTAATTGATGGCAATCTTATGTTGATTGCCTTCGGTAAAAAAAATAAAATACTTGTTCGAGTTTCTCAATCTTCCGAGAAGATTGACTGATCTTGGAGAACGTTCTGTTTAAAAAAAACAGATTATAAAAAAATATTATTGAAACGAAATTCTTGTTTCGTATGATAGAGAAATTCATGACCTTGGACATTCAAGCCGAATGGCCTGAGTTCATCGAGTGGGAGCGTAGCACTCGTAAGAAACTTCGCTAAAACATTGCTTATACACCTGACGAAGAGTAAACTGAATTTGAAAAATCGCTTGATTGTAAATGAAAGGGATACGAGAATATCAGTGATAATCCAAGCATTAAGCCACAGCCTATAGCAGCTTTATAACTTTAAGGAGTCCTACAGTTATGACAACAACTCTTGCAAAAAAAAGCACGATGACAAAAAAGAAGCTCATCAACTCAATCGCCCAGGAAAAGCAAATTCATCCAAATGATGTAAGAAATGTCATCCAGGCTTTTCTGGACAGAATGACAGAAGCTTTAGCGGAAGGAGAAAGACTCGAATTTCGTGATTTTGGGGTGTTTGAAGTAGTTGAACGTAAACAAAAAATTGGTCGTAATCCTAAAAATGCTGCAGTGCCTATCATTATCCCAGCACGTTCTGCAGTAAAGTTCACTCCAGGTAAAAAAATGCGCAAACTTATCGAAAAATAAGGTTGTCATATCAAAAAGTTGAGCCGTGAAGGCAAATGCAGTTGCTTGAGCCTCATTTGCTCTCTTTTGAAATTCTATGGAGTAATACGGGTGTTGAATAACGACAGATCTCTTTGCAATCTGTCCAAAGATCCGTAATAAGAAAATCGTGTTAAGAATGGTATGCGTGTAATATTGATAAAGCCCCTGTAATGACAAATTTAGATTTAAAAAATTTACAAGCAGAACAGTGCAAAGACTTGTACCATTCTTCACTAAGAACCTCGCTTATCTATGCGACTCTCAATTCCCAATTTTTTGATTTTGGGAATATTCATCATTTTGATGATTTGCTTACATCTATTGAAGATTATGAAAACCCCTTCAAAATAATATCTGAAGGGCACCAACTCTTCACACTCGCTTTGATCGGCATTCTAAATAAAGACTGCCCTCCGCCTTATTCCATCTGGTTGCAAGAAAAGATTGAAAATTTTCGTCAAATCAAAGTTTGGGAAGAATTTCAATTGGCAACTGCTCTCAAATCGGTTCTGGGTGCTTTAATAGGGGAGCCAGTTATTCTTCCAAAGCCCTCGCAGCTTAAAAGTGGAGCCGCTTTTTTGGAATGGAAAGGATTATGGAGCTGGGGGAAAACCACACATGGTCGTTTTCACGCAGACTTGGGATTCTTTTGGGCTATTTTGGGTCATTTAAAACAAGAGCCTTCTTTAATAGAAGCAGCTCAATATATTGCTAAATGGCACTTAAATACACTCAACCCTGATTATTCTCCTATACGCGGTCTTTTTGTTCTCGAAGAAAATGCCTCGCTTAAACATCATTTAATTTCGAATTATCTTTTATTTCAGGCGATTGCCGTTTTAACCGATGATTCAAATTTCGGATTAGTCGCCGCTCGGCAACTGGATTATTTGCAAGAGTATGTTCCTGAAGGATTGCCGGATGATCTCCTGCTTGTTCATATGTATCTAAGTCAAATTGGAAACGTGAGTCCTTCAGAAGCATTTTCGCTAGATCCTTGGGTTTTTGATCAGGAAGTTGGGTTAATTGGATGTCGCTCAGCAAAAAATACTGTCTTATGTGCAGGCAATGGAGGGCAAACAGGGCTGGGCTATATCAAGCAAGCTCAAGTTGAAATTGTCAATTATGGTCCACAATTTTTTCCTCTGGGGGATTGCCAAGGATTCGGAGTAGAAGGATCTCGCTTTCAGTCTAATTTACCTGCTTGGAAAATGAATCTTTCTGAAAATGGCTTTAGAATTAAAAGTACCTTGCGTTTGACCCCGCAGCAAATGGACATGCAGTCTTTGCCTAATTTCCGAAACGGACTTTCTAGCAAGGTTTGGGCTGAAGTTGAACAAAGCTTTGCCATGCAAGAAAATACATTATCTATTTCCGCTAATTTTGTCTCACTTGACCAAGTGCATGAATTGGCATTCGTTTTCTTTGTATCCGCTGAAAGTTGTTCGGTAGAAGAAGGGGCAACTCTTTATCCGAAAACCTTTGCGCATTATCGGGGAACTAGTGAATTGATTCAATTGAAGAAGGGAGACTCTATTCTTCTCATTGAGACACCATCTGTAAAAGGGGATGTGGAAGTCATTCCGCTTGCTGGCGAAGATAATTTTTGGGGAGCTGATTTTTTAATCGCTTATCGCGTTGATTCCTCTCAGCAAATATTTCATTGGGATATCCATCTTAACTAGCCAATGACGCTTTTCTTTGCTTGATTTTCCCGTTATTATTTATTTGATTGTTTAATTTAAGTTGTTTTATAGTTAATTATGTTTTTTATAAAATATAAAATATTTAACAGTAAAGCTTGTTATGAAAACGTGTAATGAGCATACGTAGTAAAGGCTGGAAGGAGTAAGAAAACCTTCTTTATGGATCCCGAGGAAACCGACTGAATCGATCAAAAAGATTTTTATTATTAGAATCTTTGAGATAATCTTAAAACTCAATTGGCAAAATTTCTCCGAACTCTTATGATTCTGTTCAGTTTGTGTAAAAAGATCACAGGGAGCAGCAAATGAATTTTCCTAAGCTATTTATCATTATTTCAGTGCTATTATTTGGTTCTATTTTTTTTGCCTCTGTAATAAAGAACTCTAAGAAAAAAACGGGCGATAGCGAATTGGTTGTCCCAGCTGGCGATATTGTTTTAGAACAAGAAGTTAGAGTTCTCGATGAAAATTTATCAAAGCTTTCTTTTCCAGCTGAAATGCCCTTAAAAATGCGCTCAGATTCTGAGCTTCCACATGCTAATCGAATTGCTGAACTATTTAATATCACAGCACCACAGCTGCCTATTGTAGAAACTATTACTTATAAAAGCCGAGTTTCCTGGCAAAAAGGGCGTCCAGCATGGCTATCTGATTATGCAGGGCACTATCACACCTCACGTCACTTTATCGCCCGGAGCTTGAATGGAAAGCCTGATTATTTAAAACAAGATATTGCAGAAGGCGATCGATTTGCTGTGTTTAAAGAAGATCGTCCGCTAGAATTTTACCTTTTAGTCGATTTATCGAGAGCAAAACTCTGGTTTTATTACCACGATCTTGAATCCGATGAGTGTGTTCTTTTAAAAACATACGCGGTGGGATTAGGCCGTCCCGATGCTTCTAAGCCCTCTGGCTCTTTAACCCCGATGGGAAAGTATAAGCTGGGGGATAAGATAGCCATTTACGAGCCTAATAAAATGGGTTATTATCAAGGACAGAAAACAGAATTAATTCGAGTCTTTGGTACCCGATGGATTCCTTTTGAACAAGAAATTGAAGATTGCAGTGCACCAGCCAAAGGATTTGGAATTCATGGCCTTCCTTGGGCTCTAAATGAAAGGGGAGAACTTGTCGAAGTTCGCAGCAGTTTAGGCAAATACGAAAGCGATGGCTGCATTCGTCTTGCCACAGAAGATATAGAAGAAATTTTTGCTATTGTTGTGACTAAACCAACGGTAATTGAGTTAGTCAAGGATTTTTACGAGGCTAAATTGCCTGGTAAAGAATTACATTAAACATCTCATTTAGGAGTGTATTTTTGGACGTTCTACCTCATGAAAAACAAATAAATGAATATATTAAAACAATTGAACATCTGAAAAAACAGAATCAAGATAATCCTTTATTTACAGCAGAAATTCGCAAACTTGAGCAGAAGTTAGAAAAATTAAAAGAGAAGGTCTACTCTGAATTGACACCTTGGCAAAGAATCATGATTTGCCGCCATCCTTCTCGTCCACACACAATTGATTATGTAACTAATATGTGCGAAAGTTTTCAGGAATTGTGTGGAGATCGCACTTTTGGCGAAGATCGAGCCATTATCGGAGGCCTTGCAAAAATTCAAGGTGTAAAATTTGTTCTAATTGGACAGGAAAAAGGTAATGATACTGAAAGTCGTTTGGAACGTAAATTTGGAATGCTAAATCCAGAAGGATTTAGGAAAGCTCTGCGATTAATGCGTATGGCTGAAAAATTTAACTTACCTGTTGTATCTCTTCTGGATACGCAAGGTGCTTATCCCGGTCTAGAGGCTGAAGAACGTGGCCAAGGCTGGGCAATTGCCCAAAATTTACGCGAAATGATGCGTATTGCCACGCCGATTATTGTCGTTGTGATTGGAGAGGGATGCTCCGGGGGGGCCTTAGGGATGGGTGTTGGTGACACAGTGGGAATGCTAGAGCATGCTTATTATTCTGTGATTTCGCCAGAAGGCTGTGCCTCTATTCTATGGAAAGATGCATCAAAGAATGTCGAAGCTGCTTCGGCCTTGAAACTTAACGCAGAAAACTTGCTTCCTCTTCAGGTGATTGATGCGATTATTCCCGAACCTTTAGGGGGAGCACATCATAATCCCGAGGTTGTTTACACAAATATTAAAAAATTTATCATTGATCAATGGCAAATTCTACAGATGATTCCGCCGCCTTTACTTCTTGAACAACGATACCTCAAATTTAGAAAGATGGGACAATTCGCTGTTTAGTTTCCAATTTCTTAGCACAAAACAAAGCCTTTATTAGCATGAGATATTTATTTAAAGCGGCTCTTACAAACCGCAAGCACTTATTTTTAATTATATTCACGATGGTTTCCATGTGTTTAGTGACAATCGCTTCACAATTGGAAATGTTTGCATTAGGTGTGATCACCAAAGGTCCTGCGGGGATAGAATTTTTTGAATTATTTGCTCCTGTGCAGAATGGTCATTTATCGGTGAATGATGAAGTCTCTTTTGAACAAGTGAGGGATCGTTGGCATGAGCTGAGCCCTTCAGATGAAGGGATAACTCGTCAGGTGGCGGAGGATTTTATTCAGCAGCACAAGAAAAAAGATTTGATTTCCAGTGTATTAGGACGACTGAATCAAATTTTCCCGATTTCCAAAAATCTCACAAATCTTGCCTATTTTTTGGTTGTTGTGGCCTTATTTAAAGCATCTACCCTTTTTGCTTATCGTTTTTCTACTCGTATCTTAGCTATTCGGGTGAGTAGAGATTTGCGCCAACAATACTTTGAACATATTCAGTCGCTTCCGATGAGCTTTTATCAACAATACAATAGTGGAAGCTTATCCTCGAGAGTTGTTGGAGATGCTGCCCAAATTGCGGAAGCGCTCAATGCTTGTTTGGTCAATTATGTGCACACGCCCTTTACAATTGTAACGAGTTTATTTCTTTGCTTTTATGCATCATGGAAGCTTTCCCTTATTGTTTTTTTAGGCTTGCCTTTAGTTGTTATTCCGATTGGGTATATTGCCAAGCAAGTGAAGCGGATCTCAAAGCAAATTCAGCAAAACCAAGAACGCTTTGCCTCTGTTTTAATTGATTTTTTAGCAGGAGTGCAAACTGTTAAAATGTTTGCGATGGAAAACTTTTCACTCAGCAAATACCGTGATTTAAATGATCGCATGGCAACGCTTGAACAACGCAGCGCTAAATATGATCTTTCTTCACGACCCGTGATGCATACGATAGCGATGTTTTTTTTGGCGATTACTTTGCTATACGGTCTCTATTTCTTAAAAATGAGTGTTTCAGAAATTATCGTATACTGTGGGCTATTATATCTATTTTATGAGCCAATCAAAAAGTTTGCCGAAGAAAATAGCCATATTCAGAGAGGTCTTGCTGCTGCCGAAAGGATGTTAGAGGTGATGAATATTAAGCCTCATATTGAAGATCAAGAGCACTCAAAAGATTTTTCTGAATTTAAGGACAAGATTGAATTTGATAATGTCTCCTTTCGTTATGGAGAGAGCTGGATTTTAAAAGACCTCTCTTTCACAATTCGCAAAGGGGAATTTGTCGCAATTGTAGGACCAACTGGTGCAGGAAAATCGACAATTGTACAATTGCTTCCACGTTTATACGATCCACAGAAAGGGGAAATTCGTATTGATGGACAACCATTAAACGCTTATACCCAACGCTCATTACGTGAAATGATTGCCTTTGTTCCCCAAAGATCTTTTCTTTTCCTTGATACTATTTCTTCAAATATTGCTTTTGGACGGGGGTTTTCGACTGATCAAATTGAAGAGGCGGCAAAAAAAGCACATGCACATGATTTTATTTGTCAGCTTCCTGAAGGGTACAAAACGGAACTTTGTGAGGCCGGAAAAAATCTCTCAGGTGGACAGCAGCAGCGTCTAGCAATAGCCCGTGCTCTTGTTAAAAGTGCTCCAATCTTGGTGATGGATGAGGCGACTTCTTCTTTGGATATGATGAGTGAATTCCATATCAAGCAAGCGATCCACCGTTTGCGTGGTCAGATGACGCAAATTATTATTGCCCATAGATTGTCTACAATTGAAGATGCGGATCGCATCATTTATTTAGAAAAAGGGCAAAAAATTGCGGAAGGGACAAAAGAGGAACTTTTACAATCGTGTGAGGGATTCCGCGTGTTATGGCAGATGATGCATCGCCAATCCACAGCACAAGCATCTAATCCGCTTGAAGTGCAGCCATAAGTGTTTTGCGGGTTTGTTTATTCGAATACGTTCTTTTAGCAAAGTAAAGTGTCAAATAAATTGGGATCGGAAGAAGTGAAACGCAAGAAAGGACTTTTAAAATAACGATCACAGTGCGTTTCTTCTCTTCTTTTTTAATTTCTTTGATTGTTTTGGCACAATCTTCTTGAAAGATTTTAAATGCCTGATACTCACCTGGGTTTTGAGAAGCATACCCCATTAGGCTGTCTGAAAAACTTTGCAAACCAATCCTGGCACATTTGAGTCGTTTCGAAATACAAATGCGGCTAAAGCGCGACAACTTCATCGGTTTGGTATCAAATAGAGTCACGCGATCATCCACAGCCAAATTATCTAAATCCAAGCCTGTGTAGCCTGTTTTTTTAACAAGTCCACACAGTTGTTTGGAAATCATCTGAATTTCTTCGGGGGATTTGCTATTTAAAGTTGCAATCTTTTCTTTCGGGCTTCCTATTTGAACATATTCTTCAAAGAAAAAATAGTTTTTAGATTGCCCATCTTTAGGTTTAAAAAGGTTATTAGGATAAGAGCAAAGGTATTTTTTTGTGACATTCAATTTGTCAAACTTATGAATGTGGATGATTTTTCTCATCTCCCAAGCTAATACGGCTTGCTTCATAAAACAACCTTCTAAATCAAAAACGACTTTTCCTTGTTTATTTTCCACACCAATAAATTGTTTGTAGAAATTAGGGCGTTGCGTTTTGATGATCCAAGAAGAATTTTCGTTTATGGAAAATATTTTAGTATCTTTTTCTCCGGCAATGTATTTAAAACCCTGTTTTTGGAGTTCGAAATCCGGAGAACATCCATGTTTTACTTGTCCTGTCATAAAGCGATGGATTACTTCATTTATGCGACTTTTGACATAGAGGATAGAAGGCTTTAATTTTTCTGGATAAAGATCGACGATCTGAAAATAGAGAGAACGTTGTATACGAAGCACAAAAGTTCCTTGTCGTGAATGTCACAAAAGCCGCTGTATATATTCTACAGCGGCCGGGAATAAGATTGCTCATCTTACATGACATTTTACAAGCAAATCAAGAATCTTTTGCTTATGAAGAGTGAATTTTTTGTTTTAAAAGTTCATTAACAACTTCAGGAGAGGCTTTTCCTTTGGTCAGCTTCATCACTTGTCCGACGAGGAAAGCAAAAGCTTTATCTTTGCCTGCCTTAAAATCGGCGATTGATTGTGGATTATCTGCTAAAACTTGTGTCACAAGCTTTTCAATTTCAGCTTGATCGTGTACAGGTGAGAAATCGGGATTTTCCTTCACAATTTGCTTAGGGGATTTTTCAGGGTGTAACACCATCTCATCCGCTACCGATTTTGCGATTCTTCCTGTAATTTCTTTCTGATCAATCATGTTAATCAGTTCGCCCACATGCGCTGCTGTAATACCACTTTCAATAACTGATTTACCGCTTTCTTTATAGCGACCGGCAAACTCGACAATGAGCCAGTTGCATAAACTACGTGCATTAGAGCTTATTTTTAGTGCCTCTTCAAAATAATCGGCCAGCTTTTTATCGCTTGTTAAGACAAAAGCAGAGTGGGCAGAAAGACCTAGATCACTGACATAGCGTCTTTCTCTTTGTAGAGGAAGCTCCGGAAGGGATCTTCTAATCTCTTCAATATATGCATCAGTTAAAACAATTGGAACTAAATCGGGTTCTGGAAAATAACGATAGTCATCCGCAGATTCTTTCGTCCGCATCAGAACCGTTTCTTTGCGGTCCGGATCCCAACGATAAGTGGCCTGCTTAATAATCGATGTGTGTGGCTCATCTGGACGGCTCGTATATTCACGAATTTGCCGTTTGATTTCTGCCGTTAAAGCCATTTCCATATTGCTAAAGGAATTCATGTTTTTAATTTCAATTTTATTTCGAAATCCTTTTTCCCCTTTGGGACGAACAGAAATGTTAGCATCCACCCGCAGAGAACCTTCTTCCATGTTGCAATCAGATGCATCGATGTATTGTAAAATAGCTTTGATCGCCAAACAATAAGCGACGGCTTCTTGAGGAGTGTGCATGCAAGGCTCAGAAACGATTTCAACAAGAGGAACGCCAGCACGGTTATAATCAACTCCAGCAAAAGTGGAAAAGTGCTTGAGCATCCCTGCATCGTCTTCCAGGTGGACATGATGAATAGCGAAAGCTTTTTCGACTCCATCTACTTCGGCAATGACTGTCCCACCAATAACAATGGGATTTTCATACTGAGTAATCTGAAAATTACGCGGGCTATCAGGATAAAAGTAGGACTTTCGGTCAAAAGTACTAAAATGTGCTACTTGCGCTTGTACAGCGCAGCCTAATTGCACGGCTTTACGGACAGCTTCTTGATTTAAAACAGGCAGAGCTCCTGGCATGCCCGTACAGACTTCCGTAATGTTGGTATTCGGTTCATCCCCAAAGCGGTTTGGAGCTACACTGAATAGTTTTGATTTTGTGTTCAACTCGGCATGGATTTCTAATCCAATAATGGTTTCCCACTCTTGTGTCATGGTAAAAGCTCCTATTTCACGAACTCAGGGATAAAAGAATGATAATTTGTTACACGTTCAAAGGCATTTGCGGCATGTAAAACAGCAACATCATGCTTTTGAGGGCCAATCAGCTGAAGACCTAAAGGTTTGTGATCTTGTGTGAAGCCACTTGGAATACTAATAGCAGGGACACCAGCTAGATTGCTCGAAATGGTGTAAATATCCTCCAAATACATTTCCAGAGGTGTCTTAATCGCTCCAGCTTCAAATGCTGCACAAGGGCACACAGGTGTTGCAACTAAATCGCATAATTGAAAAGCTTCTTTGAATTTTTGAAGCATCAACGTTCGCACTTTTTGGGCTTTTCTGTAATAAGCGTCTTGGAAACCTGCTGATAAAACGTATGTTCCTAAAATAATACGTCTTTTAACTTCGCTTCCAAAACCTTCTTCTTTAGAAAGCTCGTAAACTTCATCCAAAGTTTGGGCCTTTGCGGAGCGATGTCCATAACGGATCCCATCAAAGCGGGCCAAATTTGTCGAAGCTTCGGCTGTTGCAAGGATGTAATAAACGGCTAATGAGTATTTGAGGATGTCTAAATCCACATCCACTATTTCCGCACCTAAATCTTTGAAAACAGCTAGGGAGGTCTCAAAAATTTCTTTTGGTTCAGCTGATAAACCTTCTAAAAATTGACGAGGAACTCCAATTTTCATCCCTTTAACATTTCCATCAAAGTGATGTAAATAATCCTCTGTTGCAGAGGAAAGACTTGTTGAATCTTTTGTGCAATGTTGACCTAAGACTTCCATGATAAGTGCCGCATCGGCAGTATTCGTTGTAATGGGACCAATCTGATCAAGTGAAGATCCGTAAGCTACTAATCCGTAACGGGAGACTCTTCCATAAGTGGGTTTAAAACCCACGACTCCACAAAGTGAAGCAGGTTGCCTAATTGATCCACCCGTGTCACTTCCCAGAGCAATTGGGCAAAGACGCGCTGCAACAGCAGCAGCCGATCCTCCGGATGATCCACCGGGGATACACTTTAGGTTCCAGGGATTAAATGTCTTTTGCAGGGCAGAGTTTTCGGTTGAAGAGCCCATCGCAAATTCATCTAAATTCGTTTTCCCAATCAATAGAGCATCTTCTTGCTCTAAAAGAGCCACAGCTGTAGAAGAAAAAGGCGCTTTAAAATTTGTCAGAAATTTAGAAGCACATGTGGTGATTTCACCTTCGATGTGGATGTTGTCCTTGATTCCAATGGGAATACCAGCTAGCTTGCCTAGTTTTTCTCCTGCGGCTTTCTTTCGATCTAGCTCGGCAGCTTTACGTAGAACGCGATCTTTTAATACAGAAAGAAACGCACCGACTTGAGAATCATACTGCTCAATGCGGGAAAGAAAATGTTGGGCAATCGCTATAGCCGAAACCTCGCCACGTAAAAAACGGTCGCGAATTTCAATTGCAGATAAATGATGCATGTCAATCGTCCTCATGATTTAGATTTAATCACAAGAGGAACTCTGATCATTCCGCTGACTTGTGAAGGGGAGTTGTCTAAGAATGTTTTTCGTGGGAGGGTTGTTCCCACAACATCTGGGCGAGTCACATTTGAAATGTCTTCCAAGACATGATTGCAAGCTTTGACATCCGTTGTGTCAATTTCCTTAAGCTCATCAATGTAATCTAAAATACTTTGAAGGTCTTTGAGGAGGGCTTCTTCCTCTTCTTCAGAGCAACGAATGCGGCTAAGTTGCGCTAAATTTTTTAACGTTTCTTTATTTAAAGTCATGAAGATCTCCGTCTATGATTCACGAAACTAGAATAAGGTTGTTAGAGTACTCGTTTTATCAAAAAAAGGCAAGGAAACAACGAGAGTAAATGGATAGGCAATTTAAAGATATTATTAATGTTTTTGGTTGTTGATTTTATTAGAAAAATGTGATAGAATGTAATAAAATAGTAAAAAATAATAGTGAAATTATTATGACTCACTCTCTTCATTCAAATCATTCATCCGAATGGAACTTTTACAATCATTATATTTTTTTTCCAAAGGATTCTCCTACCCCCGAAGAGCGAAAAAAAAATTTAAAAAAGAGTGTCCTCCTAGGAATCTTTACTTTTGGGCTTTTGCATGCAGGGTGCGGTATTTATTGTGGTTTAAAAAAATTACAGGGGCGAACATCTCCACTGCAATCTTCAAGTGCCGGTGATGTAAATAAAGTAGCAAGGCGATCATTTAAACGCATTTCAGCAGAGAGTTTAAAAAACCTTCATCCAAAAGACATTCAAAAGATGACTCCGGACGAACACGGCTTTTTAATGGATAACTACAGCAGTACGGCAACTCCGCATCGAATGACACAAGCCCAATTGAATGGAATAAGAATAATCAAAGACTCAGGCAAAATAAAAAGAATTAATGAACAGGGCTTAGGATTGGGTCATTGTGGCCGTTATTGCATTAACAATGCCATGCAAGCAGATGCTTTGTTGCAAGATAGATTTCTAGAATTAGTGAAAGATGGTTTCGTCGCAGTTCACCAGTATGGAGAAGATGACGCTCAAGCTTTAATTGATGAACCAGAAAATGTTGATGTCGATATCGGTATTTTAAAGTACATTTTAGAAAAGGAATTTACGCAATCAGTAAAAGACTCTGTTATTAACGAATTACCTGGCATCGAGAATTCGAAGCAACAAGCGATGGAAAATTACATAGGAAACGATGCAAAATGGGTCATTATCGCCAATATAGGCTTTACAGATTATCATATGCCTTCTCCACCAGGCGTTAACGCGACTTATAGCTTAACGCGAGGACATTTAGTCGCATTGCGTAAAGACGATGAAGGGCAATGGTGGTATATTGATTCGAGAGCTCCCAAGCCATACTGCATTTCATTAGCTGTTATTCCGCATACATGCACGCTGATCGTTCCAACATAATGAACTCCTAGGCTAACATTTTCTTATAGAAGAGGTCTATCCTATATAAGGGATCAGCAGATTACTGGCTTTCTTTACCAAACCTTCATCACTTCTTCTTAGTTCGGATGGAATAAAAGTTATAATTATTGAACTGCCATATAATAAAAGTGTATAATAATTATTATATTAATTGTGTGGAGAGGGATCAATGATTAGTAACCATTTATTCGATATGGTCACTTCAGCATTAAGCGATGCGTGTGAAAATTCTAAGCTTGCAAAAGCTAAAATACCTATAAGTCACCGGAATCTCAATCGTCTCCAGTTTATAATCAATAAACCGACGGCAGATTTCGACGGAAATTTAAATTTTCTAATAGATAATTTAAAGGAGGATAATTCAGAATTATATTCTATTTTTGATGCTATTTTTAATAAACCTCATCAATCAATTGATTCGTTAAAAGAAGATTTAGAAAAATTACGTCCTGAAAAACCTGCTCTTCCTGAAGAAGAACTTATCCTTCCTGAAGAAGATAATAATCCCCTTGGAAAGGCTGAAAAACTTAAAAAAGTTTATGCACAAAGGGAAAAAATTAATCTGTATTCAAAACAATTAGAAATGGATATTTTTGCAAACAAATTTATAGATTCTTTTATAAAAAAAATTAATGATTTTGAAGATGAGGCTGGTTCTAAGATTCACAAAGAGATCGATAAATTGCAAAAAATGCACATCGGGAAGCTTTTACCAAAAGACGCTAATCTCAATGAATTTTACAAACAATTAGCCATCAATCCTAATCATTCCAAAGCATTTTTACAAAATCAAAAAGCTTATCTTAAGGCTGAGATGTCTAGCAATTTTTTAAAAAAACTTATAGACTTTCTCTGGCTTCCCTCATTGCCTGATGCTCCCCGTAAAAAACGAATTAATGCATTAGAAGAAAATATTCAATTATTAGAAAAAACCCCCTCTTTATTTGAAGAGAACCTTCATAAAACCGTGCTAAATAATTTTAAGTTAATGTATGCCGTTGCTTTGCTTGGAAAACACCCAAGCAAAGCAACTTATGAAAATAAGATAAAACTTCTGTTAGAAGAAATAAAAGACACTTCCCCACCAGCAGTAGAAATCTTAAATATGGGGTATAACAAGTATGGAAAATTTTCTAAAGAATTAACAAAAAAAGATTTAGAAGAAGGAAAGACAACAGTTTTACAGGCCGTAAAGGATGCAAAGCTTAATGGATTGATTTCAAAAAAAGATCTACACGATCTTTTTAGCCACAGAAATTTTTCAAGTAAACTTAAAGCCCGAGCCCTCAATGTTTTAAGAACGACTTCAACAGTCTTAATAGCTTCAATTATTGGAGCTATTGTGATACCTCCGGCAACAGCCCTTCTCCTTTTGGTTGGAATTACTACTTTAATCAGTTTTTAATTTAGGAATCGACTTTTTCGAAGAAAGCCAATTTTGCTTACAGAAGCGCTTAATATTTTGCAAATGATTAAATTTAAATACAGATCATTAACATTTTCAACCGTCTCGCCATATTCAACTTTTCCTCCAGGAATTGCTTTGCCGAATGGTGCTTTTCCTCGTTCAATCAATACAATCCCCTTAAATTGTTCACTTTCATGTATTTCTATGATTGCCGTAGTCGTAAGAATTGGTGGCTTATGCGCTTGTTTGATAGACTGTTCTTCAGCATGCCCTGTTAACGGGATTAGCGCTATTATGAGTACAAGTAAATAACCCAAGTTGCGTATAACTAGTTAAAGCAAAAAATTGTTGCAGCTCCAATTACGAAATGGATGATTTTTAACTCGAAACCACGGGCTACTATAGCATGTATTTTTTTCGGCATCAAGTTCATTATTGTACTAAGAATACCTTCGATAGTCTTTCGATGCCTTCTTAAGTTTACATAATCTTCGATCTCATAAGGCCTTGTTGAATTACTTTTTGCGATCAACCGCCATTTTTATGCCTTCTCTGAGCATCTGATCTTCATACTCATAATCAATATAAGCAACATCTCCATATAGAGTGCTTCCTTTTGGTAGGCATCTAGGATCTAGAACTTTAAGGACTGGTAGATCATGTTCGCTCCCCGGAGCAATAATCATCTTTAAAGGGTGTCCAGACAAATTCGTGATGACAGTTGCCTTGACACCATAAAAATATTCTTTCTTGCTCGCATTATAACCCCGAAAATTTTCGTTTCTGAAAATGCGAGATCGACTAATTCTAATGTTGCGACACACTGAAACAGGAAAGCTATCTACAATAAAATCTTTCTCCATATAGCGGTAAGAGCTGTATTGATGAGAAAATTCAAGTATTTTTTCCCAAATATCATCGGGAATGATGTGTATTCGTCTATTTAAGCGACTTTTACTTAACATTCTATTGATATAGCCAAATTAAGCATTAGCCGAGCTCTTTCAATATTGCCATAAAAAAAGCGACTTGCGACAATGACAACAGTCATTACTTCTGCATCATTCATTTTCTCATTGTGCCACCGGTTCCTAGCGAATCCGGCGGATTTTAGATAGTCATCACAGAGGCAATAGATGGCAACGATCTGATCATTCATAGCTTCTCTCCTAATCTGTTCATCTTAGTAAACAAACATTTTATGGGCGAGAAGCTTTTTTATTAGCACCAAATCAAAATTTTAATTTTTCAACTCTCGTAGTTATACGCAACTTGGGTTAAATATTTGTTAATGTTTTTAACCATTGTCTTAGATTCCTTTCATTAATTTCTTAAAAACAGCGAGGTTAACAAAAATCGGCAATTTACAGTAATAAAAATCTAGTTGTCATTTTAAATTTATAATCGAACAGTTTCAATATACCAGTTGGTGCGGCAGCATGGCTTCGTGGTATGGCCTATCATATAATAAGAGCGTGATAGTCCTTATTTAATAATGATGTCCGAAAATGGCGAGTGCTAATTCGAATTTTTGTTTATAAGAGTTATAGCCTAAGATATTGACATACATGAGGAAGATTTGCAAATTAATCTTCAAGGCATTTGATATATCTGATTTCTCTTTATAAAGGATAACAAATGGAATTACTTAAATATAAAATAATAAAAACTCCTGTAGGTTTTCTTAAAATTGTGGTTAATCACCGGGCTTTGCTAGCCATTTTATGGGATAATGAAAAACTTAATCGTGTCAGATTGGATCAGATGTTAGAGGATAAGAATGATCCTTTAATTTTAGAAACAGAAAAGCAGCTTAACGAATATTTCAATTGCCAAAGAAAGGCTTTTGATTTGCCAATCGAAATGCTTGGGACTTTGTTTCAGAAGGAAGTTTGGAAGCGGCTAAACCTAATTCCGTATGGCTCGACATGGACCTATAAGGATGTAGCCCTAAAAATCCATCATCCTCAAGCTATCAGAGCTGTAGGGGCTGCAATTGGAAGAAATCCCATTTCGATCATTGTTCCTTGCCATCGGGTCATCGCAACTAATGGACGTCTAACCGGATTTGCAGGGGGACTTGACCGTAAAAAAAATTTATTAGATTTAGAAATGCTAAATTAAATCGATCCCTTTCAAGCGGTTAGAAGTGAGCCTAGTAAACTTCAATAACTAATGCGTTAATGACTTGATAATTTTGCAAAATGAAGTGTATTTTAATTTAATTTCCTGATAGTGTTTATCAATATTTTAAATGTGTTTTTTAGAAGGAAGAAAAATGTCTTATTCAGTTTTTAATAATTATGATTATGAGAAAAAATCATCTATTTTGAAGGTTTTAGACACCCTAGCCAGACCATGTAGCATAGTGTTTGGTGGACGAAAGATTTCTGTTATATCGCAAACGCAGCAAAATGTGTCCACAGCAACTAGAGTATCTGCAGCCGTTTTTTCAATCATCATTTTTCCTGTCGGTTTTCTATCGGCCTCATGTCTTATTATTAAAGCGGCATCGCTTCCCTGGATTTGGCAAAAGAAAGAAGTGAAAGCTCAATCTCAACAAACATGGGATATTATTCTTCAGTTTAGGGCTGCTCATGCGCATGATGAGGCGATTAAGATTTTCAAAAAAAGGCCTGAAATCGGAAAAAGAGCCGATATATATGTGCGCCTTCATACAATTATTCGATAAAAAATCGCGAGCAACTGCTCTTTAGAAGATATTGAGGAATCTCTTCAGCTTCTTAATTATAAGGATGCATTTAGTCTGATGAATGATGCAATTAAGACTCGGTTATCTTATGAATTTCAAAGGGATTGTCACATTACAACAGGAAATTCTATCATTGGACTTATTCACAAAACTATAGGACGGAATGCAAAAAATTTTGAGGAATGTTGTGATCGATTATTTGCTAATGTTTTAAAAATACATGCTGATGAAGATCTTGTTGTTCAAATGATAAAGCTAGACATTACCCATTGTTTGGTTGAACAATTATTCCAAAAGAAAAAATCTTGTGCTCAAAGCGAACTTGACGAGGCTCTCGTTTCGCTAGAAAGAACGATTTTCAATACCAAACTATTTAGAGAAGCAGATACATGGAATCTGGCTTCTCTCTTTTCTAATTCAGAACAAATGAGCCAAATTAGGGGTGCAGTCACCGATATACGTGCTTTGAATAAAAGCAGAATAGATTTTTTTAATGAAATAAAAATGTCTCGTGAAAACCCGCGAGAGCAGTGGGAACATGTTCGTTCAAAATTTCAACTTCAATTGGATGATGTTTTTGCACCAATGATGGAAAGTTATAAAGAAAAAGAATTTCTTAGTTCTTTTGCAACGTTATGTACTAATATGAGCGAATATATTGATTCTCTTCAACTAAGCGGCACTTCCTTTTCAAAAGAAGACATCGAAATTTTTCAAGCAAAAATAGACAATGGAATAACAAAATTTGGAGAAAATTCTAATGATTTATTCCAAAACTTAAGAATCGAAGATTCTAAAACTGTTTTCGATACTATTCTTTCAACATTATACGTCAAAAGGAATTACATTTTGCTTTCTTTTACTTTTGCAATGAAGGATGTCCTAATGAAAATGATGGAAGAAGCGGTTAAAGCTAATCAACAGCTAGGTTCCCAGAGCTAGTCCAAAAGAATACCTATTTTCCTTTTGACGGGCTTCCTTCCTGTTTTTAGGGCTGGAAGAAAGCCTCGTTCTTTTTCTTAAAGAAAGAATTTTTCAAAAAAAACATTCAGTTTTAACTTACCTAAATTATTCGATCCACAAATTGATTCATTTTCATTTCTAAGTATACCTTCTCATTATTTGCAAAAGCCTTTGAAAATTTAGATTTCGCTCACGATGAATATGGATTTAGAATTGTTAATGCGCTATGTTAATGACTTCATTACAGGAGTGCCGCGTGGAAAAACGCATTTTGATTACGACAGGGGGAACTGGAGGGCATGTTTATCCCGCCATTGCTTTAGCTGAAAAATTGCAAGAAGTCAGTCCTCATATTCATTTTGTAGGTGGAAAGCTCGCCACAAATCCTTATTTTTTGAAAAATGCATTTCCTTTTACCGAAGTTCCTTGCGGAATGTGGAGCAGAAAAGGAGGGGTGTTACGTTTTCTCCGTGAGATGGGAAATATCTGTCGGGGGGTTAAAGAGAGTTATCAGTTTTTAAAACATTACAAACCCGATTTAATTGTTGGTTTTGGTAGCTATTATACCTTTCCTGTTTTGTGTGCGGCTCGTTTAGCTGGAATCCCTTATGTCTTGCATGAGGCAAATGCTATCCCCGGAAAAGTCATTAAACTGTTTTCTCCACAGGCTCTTTTTACAGGGGTTCATTTTTCTTCTGCTTGTCGGTATTTACAAGGAAAAGTCCTGGATATTGCTTTGCCTGTACGCAAAGGATTTAGTAAACAACGCTTTCCACAAGAAGCTGCTAGAGCGTCAGTTGCTTTGCATCCATCCAAAAAAACGTGCTTGATTTTTGGTGGTTCGCAAGGGGCGGATGCTCTTAATCAAGCTATTTTAAAAGCTTTAGAGATTGTCAATAAAAATGAAATCCAGTTTTGGCACATCACAGGACATGTGGATTCTGTCGAAAGTGTGCGCTTGCATTATGCTCAAAAACAAATTCAAGCTTATGTAACACCATTTGAAATGCATATGGATATGGCTTGGAGTGCTGCAGACTTTGCTTTAACTCGTGCGGGTGCAGGCACAATTGCAGAGGCGATGGCTTTCGAGGTTCCCCTTATTCTGGTCCCGTATCCACAAGCAGCCGATCAACATCAAGATAAAAATGCGGATTTTATTGTGGAAGAGGTCAAGGGGGGGGTAAAAATCCGGCAAGCAGATTTAAACTTTGTTAAGCTGGGTACGCTTTTGAATGCTCTGACTGACGATCTAAGACTTAATAATTTGAAAGAGAGCATCAAGATTCATAATCAAAATACGAAATTCAAAGAATTGCACTGCGTGATAGTTGATCACCTTAAGGGGAAATACGTATGACAACTTACCATTTTATTGGCATTGGCGGAATTGGAATGAGTGGCTTGGCTAAAATTCTCATAAGCCAAAATATTCCTGTAACTGGAAGTGACTTAGCTGAAAGCTCAACGACACGGGCTTTAAAAGAAGCGGGAGCTACTTTATTTATCGGACACTCAGCGTCTTATATAAAACCGGGTACGACGATTGTCTACACGAGCGATATCAAAGAATCCAATCCCGAGTTCATAGCTGCCCAGCAACTCAAATGTCCAATGTTGCATCGCTCAGACCTTTTAGCTTTACTGATGCAAAACCGTAAAACATTGGCAGTCACAGGCACGCATGGGAAAACAACAACGTCGAGTCTTCTATCATGGGTGTTGCATCATGCCGGACAAGATCCTTCATTTGCTGTAGGGGGAGTAATTGCTCAACTAAATGCAAATGCTCAGCACGGGAAGGGGGACTATTTTGTAGCGGAAGCCGACGAAAGCGATGGGTCCTTTTTGCGCTATACTCCTTATGGAGGTATTATCACGAATATTGATTTGGACCATATGAATTATTATCAGACGGAAGAAGCGCTTGTAGGGGCTTTCCATCAGTTTGCAAAAAAGGTGGAGTCTGCCGATCATCTTTTCTGGTGTGGAGATGATTCTCGCTTGCAAAAGCTAAACATCGAAGGGGTTTCTTACGGATTTAATTCAGATTGTCAGCTGCATATTCTCCAATTTACCCAGAAAGGATGGAAAACTTCTTTCGACATCACTTTCCGAGGACTGCAGTATCGCCAGATTGAGATTGCCCAAATCGGCTCTTATAATGTGCTAAATAGTGCGGCTGTTTTTGGCTTAGCTTTGCAAATGGGAATAGAAGAACATGCGATTCGAAAGGCTCTTTCGACGTTTCCTGGGGTTGGAAGAAGATGTACGATGCGGGGACAAAAACAAGAAATTTTATTCATTGATGATTATGCGCATCATCCAAACGAAATCGCAGTAACCTTACGAGCCATTCGTGATGCGATAGGGGAAAAAAGATTAATTGTTCTTTTTCAACCACACCGCTATTCCCGTACTAAAGACTGTCTTGGAACCTATCGAGGGATTTTCGAATCAGCGGACATGGTGTATGTAACTGATATTTATTCAGCTGGAGAACAAGAAATTCCTGGCGTCACAACACAAAAAGTTTTTGATGAGCTAAGCCAAGATCGTAGTCCCGATTTCTATTATAGTCCGCGGAAAGAAATTGTGGAAAAAGTTTATCAGACACTTTTCCCACATGATGTTGTGGTGACTTTGGGTGCGGGAGATATTCATGCTGCAATCCCTGAATTACTTCAAAAAATTGATTTGCAACCTCCCAAATTACACATTGGAATTTTGTATGGAGGTAAGTCAACCGAACATGAGGTTTCATTGACGTCTTCTCAATATATTTGTCGCTCGCTTGACCGAGATTTATATGAGACTCATGAATTTCTGATTACTAAAGAAGGGAAGTGGGTATTAAAAAATGAAGGGGATAGTGAAGAATTTTTAATTTCTTCTCAAGTTCTCCAGCAGTTACAAAAATGTGACCTCTTTTTTCCGATTTTGCATGGTACTTTTGGGGAAGATGGAACGATCCAAGGTTTCTTAGAAATTCTAGGAAAACCTTACGTTGGTTGTGATCATCAAAGCTCTGCAATTTGCATGGATAAAGCCATTGCTAAACGTTTGATGCAACATGCAGGTATCCAAACATCCTCCTTTATTGCTTTTAGCGAAACGGATTGGAAAAACAGGGCAAAAGACCTTCTTCACGAAATACGAGAAAAGCTGATTTTTCCGATTTTTGTAAAACCCGTTCATCTTGGATCAAGCATTGGTGTTCAAAGGGTGACAAATGAAACAGAATTAGATGCAGCAATTCGCAACGCTTTTGCGTTTGATCCTGTTATCCTTGTCGAAAATGAGATTGCGGGAAGAGAAATTGAATTTGCCGTTTTAGGAAATGATCAGATTACTGTACTTCCGCCCGGAGAGGTTTTTTCAGCGGGAAAAATTCACGACTACAGAGGTAAGTATTCACGCGATAATGCGACGCCATCGACTCCCCAAGCGGATTTACCTGAAAAATGGATGGAAGAAGGAAAGGCAATTGCGTTAAAAGCTTACCAAGCTGCAACTTGCAAGGGGATGGCGCGTATCGATTTTTTTCTTGATCAATCGGGATCTTTTTGGTTTAACGAAATCAATCCCATTCCAGGATTTACCCCCTTCAGCCTCTATCCGCAAATGTGTGAGGCTAATGGATTTTCTAATGAAGAGTTGATTGACCGCTTACTCATCCTTGGCCTGCAGCGCTCAAGGCAAAAAGAAAAGAAAGCTTATTAACACACGGCAAGGTATCGCATATGATGAAACGTTTTAAAGTGGTTGTTCCTTCTTTTAATAGCGTAGATTTTATTGAAAAAACGCTCCGTTCTATTGAATCCCAAACATATAAGAACTTTGACGTTTGCGTGATTGATGATGGCTCTACATTGCCCAAGCAAAGAGATATCATCCGGGACTTTTGTGAGAGAAACCAGTGGAAGTTCATTTTCCACGAGAAAAATGAGGGGGCTCTTTTCGGGCTTGTGGAGGCGATTAAAGGATTGCAATGCGAAGATGATGATGTCATTATTGTGATAGATGGAGATGATTGGTTAGCCCACGACCGTGCTTTTGAAAAAATTCATCAGATTTATACCGATAACGATGTGTATTTAACTTGGGGACAATGTGAAATTTATCCTCCAGGTAAAACGCCAATGAAATATGCTCAACCTATCCCTGAAATGATCATCGAGCAAAAGCTTTATCGAGATATTCCCTTTGTCTTTTGGCATCCAGGAACTTTTAAGTATTTTCTATGGAGACATCTGAAAGATATCGATCTTAGAGATGCAGATGGCGGCTATTTTCGCATCATGAAAGATAAAGCAACTTTATATCCGATGCTAGAAATGGCGGGAAACAAAATCAAGTTCATTGATGAAACACTTTATACTTATAACCTATCAAATCCTTTGAACGATTATGCCACAACTCCTATCGAAGAAGTGGAGCGGGTTAATCAGCTGTTGAAACAGCGCCCTCGCTATGCAACATTAGATTTTAGCCAAAGATGAATCAGTCGTACTCGCCCAATAAAATTCCCATTAGCCAAGCCATTGTTTGGATTCTCCTGTCAACTGTTCTGATTTCTGGTTCGGTTGGCATGGGAATTTTATACTATCTACACCTTCGTGATTTGCGCACACGGGATGAACAATACAATATTTCAGCCATCGTTCAGACCACTGCACATGCTGATGCCCTAAAAACGGTATTTTTAGCAGAAATATTAGATCTGTCGATTGATCACCCAACCAATCTTTACCGTTTCAATATAGAAGAGGCAAAGCATAAACTTCTAGCATGTTCTTTGATTAAAAAAGCGGAAATCAAAAAAATCAAACCGAGTGCAATTTTAATTGATTATTCCCTTAGGCAGCCGATTGCATTTCTAGGAGATTTTACCAATACAGCAATGGATGAAAATGGCTTTTTGTTTCCTTTCAAACCTTTTTTTACTCCAAAAAAACTTCCCGAAATATTTCTAGGTTGCGCAAAAGATCTTCAAAATATTTGGGGGAGTTGCCTTAAAGGGGATCATTTAGAATTAGCTTTGTCACTTTTTAATCTCGTGACTAAAAAATGTTGCTCTGAAAGTATGTACATTAGAAAAATTGATGTGTCAAAAGCTTATGCGCAAAGCCATGGGCAAAGACAAATTATTTTAGTTTTTGAGGAGCTTTTAGAAAGAAAAGTCAATGGAAAGTGGACTTTATGTGTTTTTCCACGACTGGTTCGTCTAAATACCGAGCATTTTCATCAAGGATTAGCCAATTATTTAGCATTGCGTGAATTTTTAAATAAACAAGCGAAACAACTTTCGGTCACGGAAGAAATGAATCAGATGCGAGGAAATGAGGTTATGGTCGATCTTCGGATACCCCATTTAGCTTACATCCAACCAGTTACATCATAATTTGGGAGGTATAAATGACTACATTTATCGAAGTTCATTGGACAAGTGGAAGTATTGAAGAAGCGCGTAAAATCTCTCGATATCTAGTCCAGGAACGATTTGTTGCCTGCGCACAAATTACCCCATGGATAGAGTCTATTTACATGTGGAATAACCAATTGGAAACAACGCAAGAAAGTAAAGTGGTTTTTAAAACTCGTCTTGAGAAATTTGAAAAAATCAAAGAAGTTATCTTGCAAAATTGCAGCTACCAAGTTCCCGAAATCACATACCAAATGATTCAGGGTGGAAATCGTGAATATTTAGAATGGGTGGAAACAAGTACCCCTGATTTTTCATCTACTTATGTAAAAGAGCCGGTCCAAAACTGATGGAAATGATTGAGACAAATATCTAAAGCATGTTATGAAATGCTTCACAGACTAACAAATCTCATTAAAAAGGATGCCTTTTTAATGAGATTAGCCCGATGTTGCGAATAGCTTATTTTTTTGGATTTTTTTTCGATATCTTTTAACTAGACTTCAAGTGTCTGAACTCGTTAATCTTGTTATGGTTAGCTGAGATGTGGACCTTTAAAAAAAAGTATAACGTCTTATCGAATCCTGAAAAGGTAAAGTTTCTCACGCTTACTTCAAACTGACATTAACATTTTCTGAAACCTCAGACCGAGTAAAGACATGAAAGAATTTATAGAATATTTAGTTAAAAATTTAGTTGAAGACCCCCAATCAGTCTCCGTAAATTGCTATGAAGGTGAGCCTGGCGTTATTGTTGAAATCCGCGTTAGTCAAGGAGACGTCGGAAAAGTTGTTGGCCGCAAGGGAATGACAATTAAAGCATTAAGAACAATCGCTTCCATGGTTTGCGCCCGCTTAGGATTAAAGGTTCGTTTAGAATTAATCGAATAATTTTCCTCTAAGAAAATATTTAGTTGTGCCCAGATCTTTATTCTTGTCTAAAATTTTAATTTTGATATCGTGAAGATAATAGGCAAAAAACAGATTATTCATACTTTGAATTAGGAAGAGTCTGATATGGTCGCACTAAATAAAGTGTTAATTGCAGGTCGTCTCACTCGCAAACCCGAGTTGCGAAAAACTCCTAATGGAGTTTCTGTTACAGATCTTTTATTAGCATTAAATCGTGAATTTGTAAGCTTTAACGGCGAAAAGCAACACGAAGTTTGTTTTGTCGATGTTGTCGTATGGGGTAAACAGGCTGAACATTGTGTCAATTCCCTATCATGCTCATCTTCTGTCTTGATTGAGGGCCGTTTACAGCTCGATGTCTGGCATGCCAAAGATGGTGACAAACGTTGTAAACTTCGTGTTGCCGCCGAAAGGGTTCAATTTTTAGATAAAAAAAGCCACCATGATTCTGAAGGTAAATTATCTGAAATGGCTGGACTTTCTTCTTAATTTGATTGTTTCAAATGAGGATGTTTTATGGCGTTAATGGAAGGCGCGATTGAAATTAGTGAAGAGCAAGAACACGGAATTCTCATCTTTCACATCAAAGGAAGACTCGATGCAATTTCATCACCAAAAGCCGAAAAAAAAATTTTTGAAAAAATTAATGACGGGCATTACAAACTTTTAATGGATTTTTCAGAGGTTAGCTATTTAAGCAGTGCTGGAATGCGCATGCTTTTATCAACCTCAAAGAAATTGAAGGCTTTTTCTGGAAAGCTTGTGCTATGTTGTGTAACACCAAATGTAATGGATGTTTTGAAAATGTCAGGGTTTGACCATGTGCTTGAAATCACGACATCTAAAGAACTCGCTCTATCTGCCTTTCACTAATCATTCTATTCTTTGGCAAAAACAACCGATGCTGATATGCTATTTTTCTTGCTGATTTTGTGAATTCCACAAAAGACGTATTTATCAAGCATCATTTCCTAGTAGATGGAACAAAAGGCCTGGTTGTGAGTGGCGTTATAGAAAGAGAAGAAGTTGAGCGTATTGTCCTTAATTTTGCGGTTGAAGCTCAAAAACAAATCCCTGTAAATCTTCAAAGACCTCGTAAAAGAGTGATTGTCATTTCCGGTCCCACTGGATGTGGTAAAACGGCTTTTTCCTTAAAGCTGGCTCAAGAAATTGGAGGCGAAATTATTTCCGCTGATTCGATGCAAATTTACCGCGGTATGGATATCGGAACAGCGAAAGCAACTCAAAAAGAAAGAGAAGCTATTCCCCATCATCTTTTAGATATTCGCGATGTTTCCGAGGCTTACAATGTCGTCGACTTTTACTATGAAGCAAGGCAATGTTGTGAAGAAATTCATAGTCGTGGTAATGTTCCCATTATAACGGGTGGCTCCGGCTTTTATTTACATTCTCTTCTATACGGTCCGCCAAGCGGACCTCCCTCTTTACCCGAATTACGCAAAGCTCTCGAAGCTGAACTTGAGCAGAAAGGTTCTGAATTTCTATACGAAAAGCTTAAACAGCTGGATTCTCAATATGCACACAGTATTACAAAACACGACAAACAAAAAATTATCCGGGCTTTGGAAATTCTCACTTTAACGGGTAAAAAAGTCAGCCGTCTCTCTTGGAAAGGAAGGCGCAAACCTAGAAATTACGATTTTCGCTGTTGGTTTCTTTACCGTCCTAAAGAGCATCTCTATCGTCGCATCGATCATCGCTGCGAAAAAATGGTGGAAGCTGGTCTTTTGGAAGAAGTAGAGAAATTGGAAAAAGAAGGGCTTCTTCAAAATCCGTCAGCTGCTCAAGCAATTGGATATCGCCAAGCTTTGGAATATTTTAAAACGCCCAAAACAAAAGAAGATTTCCAGAAATTTATGGATGACTTTAAAAAATCATCTAGACGCTATGCTAAAAGACAATTTACTTGGTTTAGGCAAGAGCCCTTGTTTCAATGGTTGGACTTAGATCTTCATGATTTGGAGGTAGCAGTTGAAATGGTTCGAAGAGACTATGAGATTGGCTTATGAAAATTATTGGAATCTGCGGAAGCCTACGTGTCCACTCTCGAACGAGCATGGCCCTAAAACTGGCTCTTGAAAAAGTCAAAAATTGGGAAGCGACTCCACACATTGTCGAATTACGCGATTTGAATCTTCCTTTTTGCAGCGGCGAGAAAGAATACGCAAACTACCCCGATGTCGAAACTCTACGCGATATGCTTAAAACAGCCGATGGAATCATTTTAGCCACACCTGAATACCACGGTAGTATGAGCGGATCCCTTAAAAATGCTCTCGATTTACTGCATAACGAAGATATTGAGGGGAAAGTGGTTGCTTTAATTAGTGTGCTCGGAGGAGAGATGAGTACGAACGCACTGCAAACAATGCGAATGGTTTGTCGTCATTTACATACTTGGGTAATCCCCGATCAACTCGCGATTTCCAATTCTTTTCAAGTCTTTGATTCTCAAGGAAATTTACTGGATAAGGGAATAGAAGCAAAACTTGAAATGCTTGTCCAAAATTTAGTGAAAGCCATTCATAAGTTGCGCTAAAATTATTTATTTATGCAAAAAATAATTTTTTATTTGAATAAGTTTTCATTTCTTCTCGAGTTGGTTCAGACATTTTCTTTACCTAAAAATGAGGATCTTCTATGATTTAGCCTGAAACCGGCCTACTGCGTAGTTTTGCAGGGTTTTTGGGTCAGGGGGCAATTGTTGACAATTCCTAAAAAAGAATTGTCAATCTTGAAGCGGAGAGTTTCCGCAAAATTGTGGTAATAATTAATGTCCAACAATAAAGATATCTCCATGAACCATTTTGAAAGTACAAATTTACGCGAAGAAGATCCAGAAAAAAGTCATGAACAATCACAGGATACTGATGGTCATCAAGAGACCGAACATTTAAATAAAAACGAACACCATACATCAAGTGATCCGAAAGAACATGATCTTGAATCTTCTCACGATGAAAGCGTAAGAAAACCTTCTCCAGCATTAGAGGCCTTTCAAGCCGAGCTTGCCAATTTCCCAGATGGAGAAGGAAAATTGCAGCATGCTATTTCTCGCATGGAAAACGCTTTAGCGCAATCTGGGAACCCAGATTTTCGTACTTTTTGGGATATTCGAAAAGTCTGCCTAGATTTGTTTAAAGAAAATTCGACGTCTCCCTTACGTCCACTTCTTTGGAATAAATACACTGAGCTATCAAAAGAAGCTCGTCGCTTAAAAGACATTTTGGATGAACAAAGTGCTTTTGCAGCTGAGCAAATTGAAATAGCGATTCAAGGAATTGAAAAAGAGATTATTGAGTTTGAGCAAGCCCTACAACAATTACCTCTTCCTCAATTTTCAATCGAAAATTCTATTTTTCAAGAAAAGCAAACATTCTATCAGCAAATTCAACGAGAACTGAATTTACTAAATGCGCAAGCTGCGAGAATTAATGCTTTACGAAAAGAATTGATTAAAACAGAAATGCGTGTTCGGCAAAAAAATAAATTCTTCCAACGTTTATCACAAGCGGGAGATAGTGTTTTTCCAAGACGCAAAAATTTAATTAAAGAAGTGAGCGATCATTTTCTTGAAGATGTAAATGCGTTCATTGAGGGACACTTTAAAGACGAAATTCACGAAAATTCGCTCTTCAATCTTCGTGAAGACATTAAGCTTTTACAAGGATTTGCAAAAGTTTTAACACTTAACACTTATGCCTTTACAACAAGCCGAACACGATTGAGTGCTTGCTGGGATGAAATTAAAAAGCTTGAAAAAGAACGTAAGAAAGAACGCTCGGTACAAAGAGAAGCATTTAAGCAAAACACAGAAAGTGTCTTGGCTAAGATTCAAGAATTGGATCAAGCTTTTCAAGAGGGCATGTCTCTCACAGATGCACAAACAGGCATAGATGAAATCACTCACTATATGCGTGGTGTGGAGCTAGGAAGGCATGAAATTAAAACATTAAGAGATGAGCTTCAGATTGTTCGCAAGAAAATCCATGATAAGCAAAAAGCTGAAGAAGATGAGCGCTTAAACCGCGTAAAAGAAAAAGATCGTCAAAAACGTGATGCCTTGAATTTATTGAAGGGTGAGATCGAATCTTTGATGAAAAATTATGCGACAAAAAGTATACAGGAAATCGAAGCTGAACGAGATGTTCTTTTGCAAAAAATTACAGATGCGGCTCCATCAAAATTGGAAAAGCAAGAACTTGAACGTTTACTCAAACCTCTTCGCGATTATATCGCTGAGCTCCGTGAAAATGCTCTCCTTGCTTTATCCGATAACGATAAGCAAGCGATGCAGCAGCTCAAAGAAGTTTTGAAGCAAAAGCAAGAGCGTCGTCAAGAAATTAAAGCTCAGCTCGAAGTGTTACGTAAGGCAAGCAATGCTTCCGGATTCGACATTGAACAATCCTTGAACGTGAATTCCCGCCTAAATGCGGAAAAAGAACGTCTTGAAAAAATCAATGCGGGAATTGCAGAAATCGAAGCAAAGATTGCAGAATTAAAGAAAAAGATTTAGTCCTTTTTCTGGCACTATGCCCCCTCAGGCAAAAATTTGAGGGGGCGCAGTATTGGCGTTATCAACTTCAACATACTTAATTGGATGGATAGCCCATTTTATGATAAAAACACCCACTCATCTTAGTGTTTTTGATCTCGATCATACCCTTCTCACTCAAAACAGCAGTTTTAAATTCGGCGTCTACTTATACCAAACAGGAAAACTTGCCTGCTATAAAATGCTCCTACTCGTCGCGTGTTATGCATTCCACAAAATAGGCTTTTGTTCTTTTCGTAGATTACACATTCTCTGCCTAAAAATTTATTTTCAGTTCATCTCCTTTTCACAGCTGGAAAGCTGGATCGAAGAGTTTTTAGATTGTCATTTTGAAAAAATGATGAATCCCGTAGTTGTCACCAAGCTATTCGAAGCAAAAAAATCCAATCATTATACCATGATTTTGTCGACATCTCCTTGTTTCTTAGTTAAACACGTCGCTAAACGATTTCAAGTAGATTATTGGAACGGGACTTCCTATATTGTCGATAATGACAAGCTGGTAGGAATTGCTTCTGTTTTACTGGGAAGCGATAAAGCTAAGTATGTCAAATCTTTCTCAAACGAGAAAGGGTTGCCGATTCAGCAATGCACAGCTTATACCGATCATATTGCGGATCTTCCTTTGCTTGAAGCCGTTGGAAATGCGGTTGCTGTGAATCCAAGCAAAAAGCTACGCACATTGTGCCTACAAAATAACTGGACGATCCTAGATTAAAAAAACATGGAGACTAGTATGAATCCTCGTTTTAATGCTCTACAACTAACCGGCAAGCGTAATCGATCTCTCGGAAAAGAATTAACCTCCGTCAGTACCTCTGAAATTTTTGCAACACATGTCTTCAATCAACATGTTATGCAAAAAATGTTACCAAGAGAAATCTTTCGAAATGTTCAAGAAGCCATAGCGGGTCGAGAAAAAATCATTCCCGAATATGCTGATCCCATTGCTTCAGCGATGAAAGAGTGGGCTACCAAGCTTGGAGCTACTCATTACTGTCATTGGTTTCAACCCCTAACAGGGGCTGCAGCTGAAAAGCATGACGCCTTTATCGATTGGGAAACTGAAGACCAAGTCATTGAAAAGTTTAGTGGCAAACAACTTTTGCAAGGCGAACCAGATGCTTCTTCATTTCCTTCAGGGGGATTACGTACAACATTTGAGGCGCGTGGTTATACAGGCTGGGATCCGAGCTCTCCGGTCTTCATTTGGGAGGGAGGGGATGGTGTAACTTTATGCATTCCTTCTATTTTCTTTTCTTGGACAGGGGATGTTTTAGACAGTAAAATTCCTCTTTTACGCTCAGATCGAAAACTCAATGAGGAAGTTTTACGCCTTTTAAAGCTCACAGGGATTGAAGCAACCCGAGCTTATTCAACCTTAGGGCTTGAACAAGAATATTTCGTTGTGGATCGGGGTTTACGCAATTTACGGCCAGACCTTGTGTTAGCTGGTAGAACAGTCTTCGGAGCACCCTCTCCAAAAGGTCAGGAGCTGCAAGATCATTATTTTGGATGTGTCAAAGATCGTATTTTGGCATATATGCGAGAATTTGAAGTGGCTGCATTCAAGTTGGGAATTCCTGTTAAAACACGGCATAACGAGGTTGCTCCAGCTCAGCATGAAGTGGCGCCTGTATTTGAAAAAGCCTCCGTGGCTGTTGATCACAATATCTTGTTGATGGAATTGATGCGACAGATAGCGCTAAAACATGACCTGTCGTGTTTATTGCACGAAAAGCCTTTCCAAGGATTGAATGGTTCAGGAAAGCATTGCAATTGGTCGATTAGCACGGATACAGGCATCAATCTTTTCGATCCTACCGATTCACCAGAAAACAATCTGCATTTTCTAATTCTATTAACGGCAACTCTATCGGCTGTTCATGAGCATTCGAGCCTGTTGCGTGCGGCTATTGGATCTGCCGGCAATGATTTTCGTTTAGGTGCTCACGAGGCTCCTCCAGCGATTATCTCCATTTATTTGGGAGATCAGTTAGAGTCGATTATCGAAGCGATCACGGCTCGAGGAACGATCTCTTCTTCCCCAAAGCACAAGTAAGACCATGGATTGCAAGTCAACCCAGATCAAACCAAAGATTATACAGATCGCAAACGCACCACCCCCATTGCCTTTACAGGGAAAAATTTTGAGTTTCGTGCATTGGGCGCGTCTGCAAATCCTTCTATGGCTGTAACTGTTTTGAATACAATTATGTCCAATAGTCTGCATCAAATCTTAAATGAAATTGAGCAAAATATTGGAGAAGATCGCTCCTATTCCAATAAAACACTTTTAGATGCTTCGATACCGATCATTCGTAAATATCTTCTGGCTTCACAAGCGATTCGCTTTTCAGGAGATAACTATAGTGAAAATTGGGAAAAGGAAGCCGCCAAACGCAATCTGCCTAACTTAAGAAAATCAATCGATGCCTTTGAAGCTTTTAAATTCCCCAGTTCTACCGAAGCATTTAAAGGGATTCTTTCTGGAAGCGAACTAACAAGTCGATATGAAGTACTTTTAGAGAATTATGCCCATACAGTGCGGATAGAAGCGAATTTAATGAAAGACATGTTTCAAACACAGATTTTACCCGTTGCCATCCGTCAGCAAAAAGAAATTGCTAAGACGATTTCTCTTTTGCAACAAATTAATTCAGGATTGGATAACACTCAGCAAAAAGAGTGGCTTTCTAAATTAAATCGATTGGTTGAAGAGGCGCTTCAAAATACCCATTTGCTCGATGAAGAGTGTCATGCTGCTGAAAAACTCTTTTTCAAAGACAAGGCACGCGCCTATTGCGATAAAGTGATTCCTGTTTGCCAAAAATTAAGGGAAATTGTGGATCAAATTGAACCTTTGGTCGATGATGGCCAATGGCCACTTCCGAAATATCGCGAATTGTTGTTCATGGTTTAGCCAATGGTTGAAAAGATCGGTATTTATGGAGGGACATTTGATCCTATCCATTTTGGGCATCTCAATCTTGCTATTCAACTAATGGAGAAGCATGATCTAGCAGAAGTGTGGTTTTGTCCGGCTCGAATCAATCCGCACAAATTAGATAAGCAAGTAGTTGATAGTCAGCACCGCCTAGCGATGGTGGCTATGGCAATTGAGCCTATTTCAAAATTTAAGCTTTTAGATATTGAAACCAAAAAAGAAGGACCTTCTTATACAGTTGATACTTTGCGTTTTTTGCATGCACAGGAAATGCTAAGGTTTCACCCTCGCCAGCTCCATTTACTTATGGGGGATGATCATCTAGCCGCCTTTTTCAAATGGAAAGAACCGGAACAAATTGTACAGTTTGCCCCACCGTTGGTTGGTTGCCGGCAAGAGGGCTGTTGTTGGGAAGGAGGGGATGATCCGATTAGTCAGGCCATTTCAAAAGGAATGACGATTACCCCTGTTATGGAGATTTCCAGTACAGAAATTCGCGCAAGAATTGCCAAGGGTCTTTATTGTGGCCATTGGGTCCCTGAAAAAGTACTGGATTATATAGAGAAATATCAGCTATACTCTAAGGATACTTATTAATCTGAATTTTATGTTTGTCTCATTTTTATCAAACAATGTTTTCTGCTGTTTTTATTTTTACAGTTGAGAAATTAAAAAAGAGACTTTTTTAAAAACTCAGTTAACAAAATCCGAGTTTAGGGGCTTAAAATATCAAGATGAATGATTCGAATGAAAAAATTCTTAATGTCATTGCACAAGCAATTTTCGATAAAAAGGGAAGTAATATTTTAGCGTTAGATGTGAGAGACGTATCGACTTTGACAGATTATTTTGTCATTGCAGAGGGTACCGTTGATCGTCACGTGACGTCAATTGCTTCAACCATCCTTGATGCTGTCAAACCTTTAGGGTTAACTCCTTTGCATGTCGAAGGAAAAGATGGGGAATGGGTTATTATCGATTTCGGCGATATCCTTATTCATTTATTTGTTCCCGAACTTCGTGAAAAATATGCACTAGAATCTTTATTCGGCAAAGCGCGAATTGTGGATCTCGTAATCGATTCTAGTCGCAAAATACCAGGGTAAAGTATTAAAAAAGGGTGAGACACGATGAGTAAAAAACGAATTGTTGTAACTGGAATGGGTCTTGTTTCATGTTTAGGGCATGAAGTCGATCTCTTTTATCAAAATTTATTGCAAGGTAAAAGCGGCATCACCCCCATTACTGGATTTCCTTGTGAAGAATATCCAACCCGTTTTGCTGGTGAAATTAAAGATTTTGATCCCGGTGAATACATCGATAAAAAACAAGCAAGACGTATTGATAAATTCATTGCTTACACTATTGTCGCAGGTAAAAAAGCCCTTGAATTGGCAGGATTAAACGCTCAAAAGCAAGAAGAATTAGACAAAGAGCGCTGCGGAATTATCATTGGCTCTGGCATGGGTGGAATGAAAACCTTCGTCGATGGAGTCCAAAATCTAATCGAAAAAGGTTACAAAAAAGTTTCTCCTTTCTTCGTTCCTTACATCATTACGAATATGGGCGGAGGCCTTTTAGCTAAAGAACTTGGCTTCATGGGACCAAACTATTCCATTTCAACAGCGTGTGCGACCGGTAATCATTCGATTATCGCGGCGGCTTCTCATATTCGCAGCGGTGAAGCTGATATTATGCTTTGCGGGGGAGCCGAGGCAACTGTTCTTCCTATTGGACTCGCAGGATTTAGTGCTTGTAAAGCACTATCAGAACGCAATGATGAACCGACAAAAGCTTCTCGCCCTTGGGACAAAGATCGCGACGGCTTTGTTTTGGGAGAGGGCGCTGGCGTTCTTGTTTTAGAAAGTCTTGAGCATGCTTTAGCACGAGGCGCAACAATTTATGCAGAGTATTTAGGCGGATCATCCTCATGCGATGCTCACCACATTACAGAGCCCCGACCTGACGGAAAAGGGGTTGCTTTATGTATTAAAAAAGCCTTAAAGGATGCGGGAATTTCTGCCGAAGATATCAACTACGTGAATGCGCATGCAACCTCAACTCCTGTTGGCGATATGGCCGAAGTCAATGCCTTAAAGCTGATTCTTCCAAACCCTTCAAAAGTTGTAATGAATGCAACAAAGTCTATTATTGGACATTGCTTGGGTGCTGCTGGAGGAGTAGAAGCGATTGTGACTGTAAAAGCAATTGCTGAAGGCAAAGTACATCCCACGTTAAATCTTGAAAATCCAGAACCTGGCTTGGATTTTCATGTTCCTCGAACAGCTGAAGAACTCACAATTAAAGCCGCTCTCTCGAATTCGTTTGGATTTGGAGGGCACAATGCGACTCTCGTTTTTGCACCCTACAACCCGAATACTCATGACTGATTCTACTCAACTCGATTTAAGCTATGGTGTGATTCCCCTCCAAAAAAAGGATGGGGAATGGCACGTTTTTTTAATTCAAATGCTCGCGGGCTACTGGAGCTTTCCCAAAGGTCATCCTGATAAAGGGGAAACGGATATTCAAGCAGCTAAACGAGAACTTTTTGAAGAAACAGGGTTATCTATTTCTCAAATTCTCTTTCCTCAGCCACTTGAAGAACATTACGAATTTCAGCGATCCGGATGGCGAATACGAAAAAGTGTTTATTATTTTGTCGCGGAAGTAACTGGACAAGTTGCTTTACAACCAACAGAAATTCAGAACGGAAAGTGGGTTTTGCTGTCAGAAGCCATTCAGCATGTTACCTTTCCGGAAGGTAAAGCTCTCTGTAGGCAAATCATTCAGCTACTGTCTCAACGATAAGAATAAAAATGGCATGGGCAGACTTTTTTTTGGCACAACAAAAAAAACGAGAAGAAAGCCATCGGAATCGATCTATAAAAAAGTTTGAAAAAGCTGATGGAGCGATTCTTTCTTATGACACAAAAACTCTTATCAATTTTAGTTCGAATAATTATTTAGGCCTTTCCACCCATCCTCATGTGATTCAAAAATCTCAATTATTTTTGAAAACATATGGCGCTGGCGCCATGGCTTCGAGAATCGTGTGTGGCTCTTGGCCCTACCATCAGGAAACCGAACAAAAACTTGCAAAATCAATTGGAAAAGAAGATGCACTTCTTTTTTGCAGTGGTTTTCAGGCTAATCTGACGGTTTTGCCTGCTTTAGCGGACAGACAAACTCTTATCCTGTCTGATAGATATAATCACAATAGTCTCCTTCAAGGTGCCAAACTATCCCATGCAAAGTGCTTGCGCTACAATCACAACGATTTACAACATTTAAAGCGTTTGTTAACACAATATACCACAAGTTTTCAGCGTGTCCTAATTGTCTCTGAATCTTTTTTTGGAATGGATGGCGATCAAGCTGATTTAGATGGCCTAAGCCAGCTCGCTAAAGAATTTAAGGCATTGCTATACGTGGATGACTCCCATGCTTTTGGAGTATTAGGCCCAAATGGAATGGGGCTTGCTGCTAATAGAGAGGATGTCGATATAGTCATGGGAGCCTTTGGAAAAGCTGCAGGATGTTTTGGCGGTTTTATTGCGGGCTCACACATTCTTAAACAGCATCTTGTTAATCAATGTTCGGGTGTGATGTTTAGCACAGCTCTACCGCCCGCTATGGTAGGCGCTATTGCGGGGGCTTTAGACATGATTCCTAATTTAAATAAAGAAAGAGAAGTGATCCAAAATTTAAGTCTTTTCTTGCGTAATGAAATAAGAAAACTAGGATATGATGTTGGAATAGCTAAAAATCATGTGATTCCTGTCTTGATTGGGGAAGATGAAAAAGCGTGCTCTCTTTCTACATTTTTAGAAACTCAGGGGATATTAGCACTTCCCATAAGACCTCCTACAGTTCCAGAGGGCACTGCGCGTCTTCGGTTATCTCTATCATCGGCTCACACGACTTTCCACATTGAAAAACTCTTAGAGGCTCTTTGCGTATGGAAAACATTAAAAAATTGATCGCTCAAAATTTTTCAAAGGCAGCCATTCAATATGAACAAGAGGCTATTCTACAGAAAATGTGCGCGGAGCGACTTGCTCAGATAATAAAGAATTATCAGGCCATAATTGTGCCTGGAGCTGGTGCCGAAATTGGATGTGGAACCGGTTTTTTAACGAAACAGCTATTAACACTATTTCCAAGCAAACCGATGGATATTACAGATTTATCCGTTCAAATGGTGGAACAGTGCAAATCTAATTATTGCCATTCCAATTTAAGCTTTTCAGTGCAAGATGGAGAAAACTATCCCCAGAAGGCCTACGCATTTATCGCTTCTAATTTGGCTTTTCAATGGTTTAGTCGATTCAAAGAAAGCTTCTCTAAACTGCAAGATTCCCTAAAACGAGAAGGCATTCTCTTTTTTTCGACCCTCGTTGAGGGGAGCTTTGCTGAGTGGAAAAACATCTGTCAGGCTTATCATCTTCCTTATACAGCGAATCCTTTACCAAAAGTTGAAGACTTGGAAAGTATTTACCCTGAGGGAGTATTCGAAATACAAACCTATTCTCTATTTTATCCTTCAGCCCTTCATTTTTTTCGCCATTTGCAAAATATTGGGGCCTCAACCTCTGTGGGCAAACAACTTGCACCTCTAACCTTAAAACAATTGATTAAGGCCTGGAATCACGAGAGTCCTTCTGAAATTACGGTTTCTTATCGAGTGGTTTTTGGAGTAATAAAAGTTTAATAGAAAAACCCAATTGATTTTGGGTGTTTTTATTAAATTAAGGCTAGGATATGAAACAGCCAACCCGCCTTGATGTCCTTCATTCTCTTCTATCTAAATTTTCCTTTACGGCTAAGGAAGCAAAAGCGCATGGCATCTCTTCTGCAATTCTGGCTTATTAAATGGATATATTTTTTGCATTAAGTAAAGATTTTTCATTACGTTTTCTTCGCTAGTTCTATCCCCCAATTTTTTTTCTGCCTTTATGTTAGCTTTTCTCTCATTTTCATCTTTTTGAATTTGGCGAAATTCGGAATTATGGATTTCTTGGTTTTCGAAAAAATCTTAAAGCAAATTCATTAATGCTACTTTTTGTATATTGTCCGATCGTTAAATCAGCTTTTTGATCGTGTATTTTTTTTCCACCAGATTCAAATGAAATGACTTTACCTTATAATCCCTTCGAATACCATCTTCACCCAAAGCAATCACACGTCTATTATCAAAACGCACAAGATGTAAACATAAGGAAAATGAGAGATCCCCTTCCAATAGTGTAAAAGATGAATTTTGACCTTCGGCATCTCTATTAAAAAAATAGAAGGATCCATCCAATTTGATGAAACAGGATTTAAATCGCTTAAAAATTTATGGGTTGCTCATTTAAAAAATTTGGGAAAAATAGCGCTAGACCTTAAACTTCCCCAAGATATTCACGAAATTATTCAAGAAATCAACTCCTATTTGATTAAACAAAGGGTAATTTCGAAGAAATAACCATGGAGAATTCTCATGCACAATGCATTTCCTTCCCAATTTTTTGTGACTGGAACAGGAACGGATGTTGGAAAAACAGTCGTATCCGCCATTTTAACCTATGGATTAAAAGCGGCTTATTGGAAGCCTATCCAAACAGGTTCAGAATATGGAACGGATACCTTTTTTGTCAAAAAGGCAACTCAATTACCTGATCATCATTTTTTTTCAGAGGCCTATTGCTTTTCTAAACCACTTTCCCCACATGCTGCTGCAAAACTTGAAGGAGTGGAAATTGACTTAGATTTAATTAAAATTCCACAGACATCTCTGCCGCACCTGATTTTAGAGGGCGCGGGGGGAATACTCGTTCCACTCAATTCGGATCAAACTCTTTTAGATCTATTGCGTCTTTTGAATATACCCATATTAATTGTTGCTTCAACCACTCTTGGAACGATTAACCACACCCTAATGACCATTGAATGTTTACGAAATGCCGGTATTTCAATTTTAGGCGTGGTCATGAATGGTCCCAAAAATGATGTCAACGCGCATGCCATTTCTCACTATGGAAAGGTCACTATTTTAGCGGAAATCGAACCGCTTGCATCTGTCTCTCCTCAACATTTACTTCACGCATACCAAGCTTTTTGCTAAAGGTTCTCTATGAAAAATTCTCCGATTTGGCATCCCTTCACCCAAATGAAAAATACTTTATCTCCTTTGAAAGTTGTTAAAGGGGAAGGTCCATATTTAATAACAGATGAAGGTCAAAAGATTTTTGACTGCATTTCTAGTTGGTGGGTGAATATCCACGGACATGCACATCCTCGCATAGCTGAAGCCATTTATGCCCAAGCTTTACAATTGGAACATGTGATATTCGCCGGATTTACGCATGAACCTGCTGAGCAGGTAGCTGAAATGGTATTAGATGTTTTGCCCAATCATTTTTCAAAAGTGTTTTTTTCTGACAATGGTTCGACGGCAGTAGAAGTTGCTTTAAAGCTGGCCTATCAATATTGGCGCAATCAAGGGGAGAATGATAGACGGCTTTTCTTATGTTTTGAGGGAAGCTATCATGGTGACACTTTAGGTGCTATGTCAGTCGGTGAGCGTTCACTCTTTACATCACCGTTCCAGGATTTGTTATTCAAGGTTCATTTTGTACCCTATCCAACCACACATATCGATGATGAAGATATCGAAGATAAGGAAGCTAAAGCTTTAAAAGCTGTTGAAGACTGTTTTCTTTTAAATCCAGGTCAATACGCAGCTGTGATTATTGAACCCCTTGTTCAAGGAGCTGGTGGTATGCGGATGTGCCGGCCACAGTTTTTGGAAAAATTACAAAAACTAGTAAAAGATTATCAGACGTTGTTGATTTACGATGAAGTCATGACGGGTTTTGGAAGAACAGGGGAGTGGTTTGCTTGCCAAAAAGCTAAAACATCTCCCGATCTCATCTGCCTAGCAAAGGGACTAACGGGGGGATTTTTGCCTCTTTCTCTCACCGTTTGTACAGAGGAAATTTTTGCAGGCTTTCTGAGCGATGACCGAATGAAAACCTTCTTTCATGGACATTCTTATACAGCCAATCCTTTAGGATGTGCAGCTGCTTGTGCATCACTAAAACTTCTGCATGAATCAACAGCCATTTTTCAACAAATGGAAAGCCATCATAGAGGCCACTTGAAGCAATTACAAAAGCAGCATGCTACCGTTAAAAACATTCGAACTTGTGGAACAATCGCAGCCTTTGATGTTGTTACGAAACAGGCGGATGGCTATCTAAATGATATCGGTTTAAAATTGCGTGAATCTTTTTTACGTGAAGGTCTTTTAATTCGACCATTAGGAAATACAGTTTATTTAATGCCACCTTATTGCACAACCCATATACATCTCAATCAGATTTATCAGACCATAAGTGAGGAATTAAAAAAAATCAGATAAAATCGATCGCTGTTTTTTAATTCTCCTATGGAATTTTCCTATTTGAGAGGATTTTAAGCGTTTCAAGTTATATATTTTGATGTAAAAAATATGCCTGATTTCTCTAAAGTATGAAATAAATCAAATATTTTCTATTTAGAATGAGGGAGGGATATGAAAATTTATAAGAAATACAAGAAATACGATTTTCCGGTGGATGATATTAGGCGCTTTTTGGAGCCTGGCCCGATTGTCTTAGTTAGCTCCGCCTGGAAATCTGAGCAGAATATTATGACGATGGGATGGCATATGGTGATGGGATTTTCGCCATCTCTTATAGGTTGTTATATATGGACAGAGAATCATAGTTTTGAAATGATTTATAAAAGTAAAGAATGTGTATTTAACATTCCAACGGTTGATATGGCTGATACGATTGTGGGAATAGGAAATACGACAGGAGCTGAAATTGATAAGTTCAAAGAATTTGGTTTAACGGCAGCAAAAGGAGTAAAAGTTAGTGCTCCACTTATCCAAGAATGCTATGCAAATTTCGAATGTAAACTGATAGATTCCAGCCAAGTGAAGAAATATTCTCTTTTCATTTTTGAAGTTGTGAGGGCCTATGCGCCGCGTAGACCTAAATATCCAACAACCATTCATTATAGGGGAGATGGGCAGTTTATGGTTTCTGGAAAATCTCTTAATCTGCGTAAAAAATTCAAACCAGAAATGCTTTAATAAAATTTTCTTGGAGGATTTAGCTTGAATTTGAATAAAAACTTTTAAAGTGTTTCCCTTGGTAAAAATCACAATCCTAGTAATTCATTTAGTTCTTCCATATTGAATTTAACAGGTGGTATACTTTGGTTAATTTGATCGACTATTTGGAAGCATTTTAAAGATCGGAATGCAGTTACAAGAGGACGTAATACACAGAATTTATCTTCATCGTTAATAATTTTTTTGGCAGCCCGATGCACTCTATCTAATTGCTCTAATGAAGGAGATGCTTTTATGACATTTACGAGTGCAGTCCCTTTTTCTTTTCCAAGTTCTGAAAAAGAATCCACTAAGTCCAAAGCTTTATCTAACTCTTTTAAAGCTATCAGCTTATTGGAAACTTCTAATCTAAGATTATTTTTCTCATGCGCATCAAAAGGAAAAAAATTAGATTTTATAATTTCATCTAATACATTTAAATCTGAAGATTTAGTTATAATCTCGGAAATTGCACAACGTTTTCTAAAACAAACTATCCCTATAGTCTCGGACATTATTTTAGCCAGATTTAGAGCTTTTTCTGCATGATTTAACTTAAGATATTCTTGAATAAGCTCATGTTGGATTTTAGCTTTTTCTTCCTCATTAGTCATAGATAAACATTCAAAAGAAGATATCTCTAGATCTAAGAGAGCTAAAAAATCTTTAAATTCATGCGATCTAAAATCTTTAATATCAATATGTTTCGCATCTTCTTTTTTTAAGGACTGCAACATCGACAGAAGTTCAAATTTTTGCGTTTTTATGAATGCAATCAAATTAAAGGATAAATCTCGATTTTTGTAGTTCTCAGCAATTTGTAAGCATAAATTTGTTAATTTTTGCGAAATCTCTGGGTAGTGCTCATGTACTTGACATTTTATGCAATCGATTAGTTCTAAAATTTTGCGCTTTTCTCTCTGTTCGCAAGCTGATGTAGCAAGTAACTTCCATGTTCGATTTATAAGAAATATAGGCGGAAGATCTTCTCTATTAAGGAAAGATAAGGTGTGCATGATTAATTCAGGGGGAATGTTTGTAAAAACCCCTAATGCTGGTTCTTCAAAAGTTTGATAAATATTAGTAGTTTCTGAAGGCTTTTGGACGAACATAAAATTCTTCTCTTGGATTTACTAATTTAATAACTTTTCAATACTAAACTATGATAATACATTTAATTGAATATAAAGCGATATGATTTTTTTAATTAAAATATCTATTAGCGTAAATACAAGAATGTTGCAGGTTATTTATGAGCACTTTGATAGGTAGGTATTTCAATGGGTTGTGGCTTTTCATCTATATGATCTAAAAAAAAATAAGCAATATTTTTTTTTTAAACATTCATTTATTTACATTCATTTTATTGATTTATATTCATTGAATTACTATCGTCTTGCCAGAATATTTGTCAAGGAGCATGCAAGTGGCCGTACCCCTATGTAAAACTGAAGCAAGTTATCGAGCTCACTTAAGCAAATTGGAGAAAAAAAGCGATCTACCTCAAGCTTGCCTAAATACAAAATGGGGAATTTCATCAAAACCAGATAGTATTGTTGTTGGTTGGCTAAAATGGTTTATTTCTCTTCTTCCGAAAGTTCATTTAGCTCAAACAAATTCCTTGAAGGTTGCTAAAAGCATTGAAAAATTTGCTCATAAAAATGCATTTTTTTTTACAGATCTTGATCAATTACAACTTGTAGAAATTGTCAAAAAACTTAAAAAAAAGAGCCTGAAAAAAAATAAAAAAGCATTTAATAAAATCATTGATCGCATCAATGCAATAAAAACCACTCAAACATTTAAGCATGTTTCGGATTTCCCTCCCGAAGTACTTTTGCCTATTTTCGACTATTTAGGAAAGGATTGGAGAAATGCCACTCTGGTCAATTCTCGGCTGCGAGAAATCGCAATAAACAATCGTATTAGAGATGAATCCCTACTAATTAACAAATTACATGATTTTTTAGTTGAGCATATTCAATCGCAAGAAAATTTAGAAGATGCGCTAGGGAAATCGAGAAAGGATTATATTCAGGAAGTTAAAAAAAATTTTGATTTTTCTGAGGTTACAACGCTTTCTCAATTAAAAATTTCCATTTTTAAAGAAAGATTAAAAATTTGGTATTTGATTAAAAATTTTACAGAAGAAGAATTAAAAAGCCTGCAAGAATCTTCTAAAAATCTGAGGATGCCTTTTTTATTTGACGATATTTTTGAGCAAGAAGAATCTTTAGAAAAAAATCTAGCAATAACTGAAGATTTTATTAAGAATGGTTTATACACTGAAATAAGTCATTATTTAGATGAAATTTTTAAGGATGATCCATACAACCTTCAAAGAATTTGTTTAAAATTAACTCGTCATGAAGAGCTTGATTTTGCCTTAGCTATGGCGAATACAATACCTAAAGCAAGTTATGGCAATGTTTTTAAAATGCTATCAAAAAGCTTGATAAAAAAAGGCCGAATTGATGAGGCTGTGGAACTAATGGATAAAATTTACGATCCACTTATACTTCGTGATATAGCAGTTAAGCTGGCAAAAAAACAGCAATTCGATCAGGTAAGGAAACTACTGAAAAAAATTTCAAACCCTACAGATACACTTCGTAGAATAGCAGTTGAATTTGCAAAAAAACAGCAATTCGACCATGCAATGCAAATGATATGTGAAATTTCAAATCCGTATGACCAAAATAGAACTAAAAAAGATATTTGCAAAATCTTTATGCAAAATAAGGATTTTACAAATGCCAAAAATTGTGCTCTTTCAATTTCGAACGTAGCTTTTAAAAACATTGTTTTAAATGATGCGATTAATTTTTGCTTAGATAAGAATTTAATTGAAGAGGCTCTGGATTTTGCTTTTGAAGTTCCACGCAACGGTTTTAAAAAACCAACACTTCGTAGAATTTGTCAAATTTTTGTAAATGAGGGCCTTTTTGAAAAGGCCTTGAATTTTATGAAGGTGTTTCCAGACGACGAAGATCAAAGCTTTTTTGAGATGTTTGCAAAAGAACTGATTGGAGAAAAAAATCAATTACAAAAAATTAAAGAATTGGCTTTTTCGATTTCCGATGAAAAAATGAAATCACTCAAAAAAAATGAAGTCACACAATTGCGAGCTTTGAGAAAAATTTTGAGTCTTATGGAAAAAAAATTTTAGGATTACTAAAAGTTGGCGATCATGCCGTTTTCGTTAACTAAATGGCTTGGACAAAAAGTATGTAGAGGAGATTGATCTTGCATAAAACAAACGATTTGGATCAATTTAGCTTTTTGATACAATTCGCATTCACTTCGTATAAATAGAATGCTTGCCAATTTTTAGCTTAGTTCTGAGGAAAAATGAAAATATATGACGATCAACTAATTGTTGTCACTGGTGGGGCTGGTTTTATTGGCTCTGGGGTGATACACCATTTAAACGACAAGGGACTTCGCAATATTGTCGTTGTGGATGATCTCGGAACAAGTGATAAATGGAAAAATCTAGTCGGCAAGCAATTCATTGATATCATATCCAAACATCATCTTTTTGAATGGCTTAAAGGAAAAGAGCATCTTATCGACGCTTTTATTCACTTAGGGGCTTGCAGCAGCACGGTGGAAAAAGATGCTAACTACCTCTTGGAGAATAACTATCGCTTTACTGTCCATCTCGCCGAATATGCGATCAAAAATAATCACCGGTTTATCTATGCTTCCTCTGCTGCGACGTATGGTGACGGATCCGATGGATTTCAAGATAGCCACAATGAGCTTCAAAAATTAGCCCCACTCAACATGTATGGATACTCTAAGCATCTTTTTGATCTATGGGCTTCTCAACAAGAAATCTTAGATAAAATCGTAGGCTTAAAATATTTTAATGTTTTCGGACCAAATGAGTGGCACAAAGGACGTATGGCTTCTGCCATAATGCACGTGGTTCCTATGGCCTTGAAAGAAGGGAAAATCCGTTTATTCAAATCAAATGATCCTCATTTTTCAAACGGGGGGCAACAACGAGATTTTATCTATGTGAAAGATGTGGCTCGCATGACCTGTTCCTTTTTAGATAATGATGTAACGGGAATTTTTAATATAGGAACAGGGATAGCTGAAACGTGGAATGATCTTGCCAAGGCTATTTTTAAAGCGTTAAATCTTCCAGAAAACATTGAGTATATTGACATGCCACCTGATTTATTAGGCAAGTATCAAAACTATACATGTGCAGACATGTCTAGAACATGGGGTGTTTTAGGCGATCTAGCAAAATGTACTCCTCTCGAAGAATCTGTAAAAGATTATGTTCAAAATTATTTGCTTCCGGAGAAAAGATGGTAAGACTGACGGGCTCAATTAGCCAACTTTCTAATCAAAAAGTAATGGTCATTGGAGATTTCCTCCTTGATACGTATACAATAGGAAAAGCGCGTCGGATTTCACCCGAAGCACCAGTCGCTGTGATCCAAGTCGAACGGGAAGAACATCGTCCTGGAGGTGCTGGAAACGTTGTGTTAAATTTACTTTCTCTTGGTGCTCATGTCATTGCTGTTGGGCGTATTGGAGAAGATTTATCAGGTAAATTGCTTGCAGAGACACTCCAAGATGAAGGGATTTCTACTGCGGGGCTAATGATTCAAGCCGGTTACCCAACACCTGTTAAAAATCGCGTGATTGCCGAAAATCAACAAATTGTACGGGTGGATCATGAACGTATCTTGCCTATTCCAGAGATGCTAGAACAACAAGTGATAGAAAAACTCTCTTCGCTTTTGGAAGACGTGAAAGTTGTGGCTATTTCAGATTATGGCAAAGGCTTTTTATCTCCTACATTGCTGAGTGGGTTAATGGCTGAAACGAAAAAAAGAGGCATTCCTGTTATTACAGACCCTAAAGGAATTGATTTTACTAAATATCAAGGTTCCACGGTCATCAAACCAAACCTCAAAGAAGCTTATGAAGCCGTGAATCTACCCTTTGAAACCTCTTTGGATGAAGTGGCTAAACGGGTTCTTAAATTGACACAAGCCGAAGTTTTAATGATTACACGTTCTGAATGTGGAATTTCTTTGTTTTATCCCAATGGGAAACGAGACGATTTTCCTGTGGCTGTTCGGGAGGTCAAAGATGTGACAGGAGCTGGGGATACAGTCTTGGCCATACTCGCATGTTCTGTTGCTTCAGGTTTATCCTTAGGGGAAGCAGCACAACTTTCCAATGTAGCTGCGGGTATTGCCATTGAACGTTTTGGTTGTGCTCGGGTGACTATATCTGACCTAGCCCATCGATTATTAGAATTAGATGTGGATAATAAAGTTTTTAATGAAAATCATTTCTTCGCACTTCAAGAAGTTTTACGAGGAAAATTTCTAGCAATCATTGGCTTATCGAGTAAAGATGGGTTTAGTGCGGCACTTTTTGATGCCATTCAGCAATTGAGACAAAGAGAAAACTGGAATGTTTTGGTGAACGTATTAGACCGAGAACCTCTTCCTGCTTTTATTCAAATGCTGGCTTCCCTGCATACGATTGATTTTATCACCCAGCAAGACAGCATGGAAAAACTGACTTCTATCATGCAACCCAATGAAGTCTATTTAGCTGCTTCAAATGGGTTGCAAAAGATCGAGCCTATAGTTATCTTTTAAATAGGGATTACTTTCTTGGTTCTCTTTTTAAAGAAAGTGACTGTAAATAATCTTTAATGTGTTCATCCCTAGTTTTAACTGTGGCTTGTTGCATTCCGAATTCTTTTGCCTGTGCCTCCAGTTTTTTAATATTTTCTTTGATGAAACTATTAAATTCTTTCGTATCTTCAAAAGAAAACATTTTTAGAATTGTCGCATTTCTAGGTATTGGTGGCGTCGATTCAGTTTCTTTTATTGCAACCAAGGGCTTGAGAATCTTTTCAAAAACTTCACCAAGATTTTCTGCTTTATTTTCTGATCCACCAATAATAATCGCTCGAGATAAAACACCTGGAGCAGGGAGTGGGGTGAGTCCTTTTTCTTTAAATTTATTTTCAGCAGTCCGTAAGTTTTTAAAATTTTCACCTGGATCAAAAACATTTTTCAAATACTCATTTGCATCTTTTCCATCTTGTGACAATACATTAGCTGTCTGTTTTAGCCTGTCAATCGAGGTGCTGCTTAAGGTTGAGTAGATAGCCATTCCTGTGCAAAAATCGCCCATTTCACATGCATCTTTCCCAACTTGGGCGTAAAAAGAAAGAAGAGCAGCTCTTTTGCCAACATTTTTTTCTCCGAGTATTTCTTTGCCTACAGAAAAAGAAATATTTTGTGAAAAATTAGCCAAAGCATCGTAAGAAGGAACTTCCCCTTTTTTATCAATTTTTTTTGTTGCTAATCCATGTAAGTCTAGATTTTTAAAATAAGCATCTGCTTCCCTTCGCAAAGTTGAAGCAATTTCTTTAGTTAGCTCTTTATTAACAGGCTGTTTTTTTGCCAAATCAGATAATTTACTTACAGATTTGGATGAAACAGCGTCAATCTCCGATTTAGGGGTGAATTGAGGTGGCACGGCTTTTTTAGTTTCTTCTTTTGGGGCAATGTTATCTAATTTCATATTATGTAGGCCTTGAAGTTGCTCACCTTTAGCCATACGATGACTTGCAATAGCCTTTCCGATGGGGCTTCTTTCAAGAATTTGCGTAATTTTTGGCGTGGGAGGCAGGGGTTTAGCACGCTGAGTTAAAATATCGGGTGCTGAGTGTCGAACGGATGACGGAGCTGGAGATGCAGCTCTTCTCTGCGGAAAAGACTGTCTTTCAGTGACTTGACCAGTTTGACTTGCTTCTACAGGTTTTCTTTGTGGAAAAGACTGCCGTTCAGTTACTTTACTTGAAGGTTGACTAGGGGGAGCAGGCGGTGGCTTTCTTGTAGCAAGCGACTCACGCGAAGTCATGATTAATTGATCTGTACTAGGAGCGCTTCTAGAAGGAAGGGACTGGCGCCTATCCACAAGAGGAGGCTTTGGAGCTGTTGGAAGAGGGGGTGGTGTCTTGACTGCTGGCATTTGTTTTAAAGATTGTGATAAACCCTTAATTTTATCTGTCACTTGAGCCAAGCTATCGCCCGGTTGCGATTCGACAAATTTACGACCTGAACTTTTAGCTTCCATCGCAGGTTTTTTTTCAAGAGAAGCTTTATCGCTACCAGAAGAGACTGCACCAGGGGGAACAAAGGGCTGAACCAAACTGCGATTTGGAATTTGCATATTTTCCATAGACGATACCTCAGATTCTTATAATTATACCGAGTTAAACATCCTACTTTCTATTTTATTACTATAAATTTATATTGTCAAATAGAGGGAAAATTAAATTGCTATTGAAATTTTGAGCTTATTTAATTAATGTTCAAATTAAATGCCAAAATCAAGCAAAGAGGTAAATTATGTCTGAGCCATTTCATTGGCAATGCCATCCCAAAGCCGAAGCCTTCGTTCTTGAAATTGTTGAGCATGCTACTCATTTAAACCCTTTTATCGAGCAACTAAACCTCCATTTGCTTCAGCAGACAAGCACACGTCTTTTTGACTGGGTTGATCATGTTGTGATTGGCTATTCTCCTTTAATTGAAAATCAGCTCAATGAAGCAGGATTTACAGCAGAGTTTGCCGCCCCGACTTATCGTGTATTTTCCCATCCCGGAGCCCAACTCCCTCGCGTGATTTTAAAAGATCAGGAACAAGAGGGAATTGGAATCGCCTTAAAAGTTGAAAATATTGCAGACTTTTTAATGGTTCATACAATTTCGGGTTGGATTGAAGGAAGTCCTTATAGTGGATTTCGTCGATGCCTAATTTCTACACAAAATCATTGTAAACTGTGGGTGGTTGAAAGGCGGGGAACATTGACCATGGAACCTACTTATCCTCCAGAAACTGATCAAATCAATTACATAGATGCCGTCGAAAAATGGCAAAGTAGGCCGCGTGTTTTGGACGATGAAAATCAAGCAATGCAGAGAGCTCTTTTGCTTGCTGAAGAAATTGTCGAATTGGTGGGGCGCGATTTAGCCGCTTGGATTGTTTTAGAGGTTGAAAGAAAGTATTGGCAGCTGAAAAATACGGCAGGGCAAATTCAAAAAAATCGGCAAGATCGTCTTGGATTTGGGTGGGCTAATCACGACCACCACACATTCCGATCTTCAAGAGAAAGATTTCATTCCCTTGTGCGTCTTTTTGAAATCTTAGGATTTCACTGTCGAGAACGCTTTTATGCTGGTCAAGAAGCTGGCTGGGGAGCCCAAGTAATGGAAAATTCTCGCTGCGGCCTTGTTCTTTTTTTAGATGTCGATCTTTCGGCTGAAGAGTTAGAATTCGATTTTTCTCACCATCCTTTGCTCCCTAAAAAGCATCTGGGAACGGTGGGGTTATGGTGTGCTCTGCATGGAGATTCCATTTTACAATCGGGTATGCATCATCTAGAAGCTCAGTTTATGTTTGATCAGTTAGCACATGATTTAAATTCGCAAGGGATCAAGATGATGGATCCATTCAGTTCCTTTCCCTATTTGAGGCAAGCTTTTACTGCCGGTGAAAGATGGCACGTTAATCCTCATCGTATTCAAAGACTTGTTGAAGAAGGGAAGATTTCACATGAAGAAGCCGACAAGTTTTCCAAAGAAGGGGCTATTGGAAGTCATCTGGAAAATCTTCAAAGGCGAGAAGGTTACAAAGGTTTTAATCAAAAGAATGTGAGTTATATTATCAAAAAGACAGATCCTAGAACGATTCAATTGTGAGAGCTACTTTTAAAGTAGCTCTCATCTAGGTTATGATGAAATGCTAAAGGCGGGTGCTTTGAAATATTTTGGCTGGGACCAAAGTTGTGTTAACGTTTTAGAAGCAGGGGGTTCACCTTTGCGATCGACGATAACTATTCTGCTATAGGTTAATTCTTCATGAAGAGCATTCATCGCATCCTGAAGATCGGTTAAATTTTCAGTCAGTTCAGAAATCAACATTTCTTTATGCTTTTTAATCGTCACATGAGCTTCTAAATAGATTTCCTGAACTTTATCTCGAGTGTCCTTGTCATATGCATCTAATTCTAATGTAAAGGGAGTCTCAATTTCTTCATTCAATTTTTTAATGAGATTGTTATTATCTATGAAAATTTTTTCTACACGATCAAATAAATAGTTGTAACTGATGGCATATTCACCTTCTTCCATAAATTTTCTTCCCGTTTCTAAGATCGCAAATTTTTTTTCAGCCTTTTCTTTAGGAAGCGTTTCTGTTCTATAGTCATGAATTTTTGTTTGGAATAACTTTACATCCTCTATTAAAGAAGAAATTGATTTAAGATTATATAATTGAATCCCAATAGATCTCGTATGCCAATTTGCAAATTCAAGCTTGGCAAGAACACTCTTAGTGAGCAAATTGCGGGCATAGTGCTTAATAAGCGTATTTAGTGAAGAATAGATATAGGCATTTCGATGATTGAGCCTCTCATAAATATCACCCTGACGGGTGTTGTCGAACACATTTAATTCATTGAGGTGGTCGTGTATTGTTTTGCTGAATTTTTCATTATTCAATGTTGTGCGTTGTCGTTTGTGATCTTC